>JAKSBD010000023.1 GCA_022361295.1 Bacteroidales bacterium | reverse complement strand
GAACATTAAAGCAGGTATTGCCTCACCTTATCCCGTTTGGTATTTACTTACTTGCAATAACACCGCTTATCACTATGCCGGTTGAAGAAAAGCGAGATATTATTACCAATGGATTCCCATATTGGCTAACCGTCGTTTTTAGTATCAACGATATTGTTATCTCGGTACAGGGAGTCATTTATTCAGCTCTTTCATTGCGCTTGTTACAAAGGGTTAAGTATTTTAGAATTAAACAATTATCCAAAGAACAATTAAGGGCCTTAAATTGGTTGGTATTCTTCGTCCTGGCCAATATTTTTTTCTGGATTATTGGAACATCAGGGGCCATATTGGAGCTGTTCAATCCTAATATACAATTCGACTTATTCAGGGTTTTCTATCTTGGCATAGCATTTTTGAATATCTTAATGGGTATTTATACCATTTATAAACCCAAACTATTTTCTTTCGATGAAAGTCTGAGAACGCTGGTTTACGATACAACAATGAGCCATCAAAGTGAGCTGATAGACAATGAAACAGACAAAAACAAAGAAGACCTGTGTAAAATAGAAGACTATATAAAATCCGAGAAAATTTACCTTCAGAAAAAAATAGACTTACCAAAGTTACTATACACAACAGGGGTTAGCAAACGTCGATTATATGAGGTTTTAGACCTTGAATTGAATATGAGTTTAACCGATCTGCTTAATCGATACAGAACAGATGAAATGATTACAATGCTGGATAGTAATATGCAGCAGGATTATACATTAACTCATTTGGCAGAAATGGCTGGATTTCAGTCCAAAGCAACCTTTAATAGGGTGTTTAAAAAGTATACCGGTAAAACCCCAAGTGAGTTTATTGCCCACCAAAATTAACCTGTTATTTAAATATTATCAGCCTGATTTTGCTAAAAGTAATTTGTAAATACAGAAGGGGCTGTCTCAAATTTTTTTTAAATCTAGTGTGAAACTTTCATTTTCTAAATTGTAAAAGATAAAAATATAAACATTGAGACACAAAGCCGCAAAGAACACTAGGTTTATCCTTAGTGATCTTAGTGGCTTTGTGGTAATACTTACGTCTTGTAACTCTCAGGTAAATGTTTCGGGCTTTTGATATAGTCCCTTTTAATGATTTGATAAGCCATTGCCCGTTACAGTTCCATTGGCTTTTTTTCAAAATGTTAAAGAGGAGTGTCTCATTTTGGCGCACTGAAAGATAGTTGATTAGACGTTTCTGAGACGGATATGATACCTCGTTGAGACAGTTTGATGCGTCCATGAATAATTTTGAAACCATGTGCATAAGTACGGCCAATATATTTGATGACGCCATTAAAGAAAAATGGTAAAGAGAAATTATGAATTAACATTTTAAATTAATTATTATGAAGAAAATTCTATTGTTCTTTACGATTGCTGTTTTTACGATAACATTCGTAGGGTGTGTTGGTGATGATATCGACGATTTGCAAGGTCAGATTGATGACTTAAATAATAAAGTAGATGAATTGAAGGAAACTCAGGACGCTGCCTTATTAGCTGCCATTGCCGATATGCAGGCGGCAATTGCGGCATTGGAATCAAACATGGATGCCGATTACCAGGACTTGTTAACAGATTTAACCGATTTAAATGAGGTGGTTAAGAATAACAAGGATGCTATTTTCTACGGTAACCTTATTACAGATGAAGAATATGATGCCTTTGTGGCTCAGGGAGCCGAAATTGTAACTGGTAAAGTGATTGTTTCTAAAGAAGACCAGGTTGCTAAGTTAGCTAACCTTATTATGGTAGGTGACTTTTTGCAAATTGAAGGTGGTATGAACGTTACCATTCCAATGTTGGAAACTGTAGCAAGCGATGTGCTTATCAATGAAGTTAGCGAAGAAGGAGCTGTAATTGAATTAACTAAACTGGCCAGCATAGGTGGTGAATTGGAAATTGTGTATAATAATGCATTAACCAGTGTGTCGGCACCTGCGCTTGTGATGGTATATGAAACATTGTCTATGATGGACAACCCAATGTTAGCAAACGTTTCAATGCCTGCTCTTGATGTTGTTGGAGAATTAGATGTTAATGGTGGGTTTCAAATGTACAATGCATTTGATTTATCTGCTACAGATGTTATAAAAGATGCTTTTGTTTATGGTATTCTGGAACTCCCTGAAGTAGCATTAGGTGTTGTAGGTGGAAATATTACGTTTGCTGACTTTGAAGGAGTGGCAGGTTTAAGTGTTGCCAATGAAAGTATTACCGGTGATCTGACCATTGAAGGTATGAATGGTATGGAGTACATTAACATGCCAAATCTTAAAAAAGTAGAAAAAGATGGATGGAATGGTGGTAACATTAGCGTTAACAGTCTGTACCCACCATCAGATAATAATGGAGGAGGCGGTATCTTCTTCTCTGCTGATCAATTAAAGGCAACAAGTTCGGCGGATTTATTAGGATGGACTAATAATATTGAGGTTGTTGAAGGTAATATCACATTACTGGGTAATAAACTGACATCTGTTGATGCTTTTAACAATGTTACAACTGTAGATGGAAGTATTAACTTCTCGGGAGCCGGTAATCTTTCTTCTTTCTATGCTTTTGACGCTGTTACAGAGGTGAATGGAGATATAACAATCAGTGTTAATGCTGATGTTGTTGATGGTTTTAATAGCTTGGTTAACCACAATTCTGGCAAGATCATGATGGATGCTAATCAGATTATGGAGTACAGCTTAAATGGTACAACCTGGTCTGGAGTTTGCGAAGTAAATGGCTTTGCTTCTTTGG
>JAKSBD010000024.1 GCA_022361295.1 Bacteroidales bacterium | reverse complement strand
GGTGTATGCAGGCATGTGAACCTGTAGCATTCAACTGACCATATCAACATTCAACTGACTTAGTATAAGCCTCAATCAATAAATTACCCTTTTGGTTCTGCAAGAGGAGTAGTTCAATATGCAGATCTGGAAAGAACATCAGAAAAACCTTTGATATTATAGTCATTTAAGGAAGTCTTTATATGACGGGAAAAAAAGCGTAAATTACAATAACTAAAGCGCGAACAGAAAAAGCCCGTATGAAGTTTCAAGTCACTATAACAATCCTCTTTTGTAACTTCCTTATGTGGAATGCCCCCATAAGTATGGCTCAACAAATTACCTTTACGCATTATGGAGTAAATGACGGTATTACACAGAGTGAAATTAAATGCATTCATCAGGACATGGAAGGATACATATGGTTTGGAACTCAGAATGGCCTTAACAAATTTGATGGCTATAGCTTTGAAAACTTCTATTACGATCCCACCGACATCACATCCATTTCTAACAACTGGATCTTTGACATTGCTGAAGATAGTTTAGGAAACCTCTGGCTGGGCACTAAAGAAGGTTTAAATTGTTTCAATAAAAAAACAGGCGTGTTTACTGTTATACCTCATAAAATTGATGACACTATCGTACCTGATAAATTTGTATACGGACTGTGCACGGATGATACGTATGTATATATCAACATCCCCCCAATCCTGTCGAGGTATAACTACCGAACGGATAGTCTGGAAAGTTTCAGGTACAGTCAAACATACGACGGAGCACTTCATGACATTGGGTTTCCCATTCTAAAAAGCAGTGATGGTACTTTATGGCTGGGATCTAATAATGGATTAGCTGAGTTTAATACGAAAAGCCAATCGTTTCTTATCCACAGAAACGATGTTGCCGATAAACGTTCAATTTCCAACAATCATATTACAGCGCTTTACGAAGACATGGTCGGAAACATTCTTATCGGAACAGAAAACGGACTCAATTTCTATAACAACGACAAAGGTTTTACTCATTTTGTGAATGAAGTGACATCGTCAAATACACTTAGCAGTGACTATATCCTATCCATACTTCAGGATAGCAATGGTGCATATTGGATCGGCACCCAGGATGGTGGACTCAACCGGTTAGACTGGAGTTGGGATGCCGGCAACTTTGAATTGACACTATTTAGAAGCGGATTAAGCTATAATAACTTCATTGGTCATGATATGGTTTATTCGCTGCTTGAAGACCGCTCGCACAACCTATGGATTGGCACCATTGCAGGTCTGGATCGTACCGACCTTAAAACCAAGAAATTCAGAAGCTATAAAAAAACAGAAGACATCAATTCTTTAAACCTTTTAGACAATATTATAGCTTCAGTTTATATTGATAACAAAGAGCGCCTCTGGATTGGAAACTGGGGCAAAGGACTTAACATATATGATGGTCAAACAGGCGAGGTTGTTCATTATACCGCCGAGTCAGAGGGAAATATGAACATCCCGAACAATCATGTACATGTCTTGTTTGAGGACAGTCAGTCGCAGCTTTGGATGGGCACCCGCGATGGTGTTGGTTTGTTTAGTGATCAACAACAAAAGTTCATTCCTTTTACTACTTATTTCGAAATAGACGATACCGACTTTTTTGACAATAACAGGGTATATTGTATCACCGAAATATCAAATGGTGAAATATGGATTGGAACAGGCAATGGTATATTGGCCTTTAACCCAAAAACAAGAGACTGGTTCCATCTAAAATCTGATGCTGCTGAACCATTTAAAATCAGTAGTAACCTGGTCTATTCAATTTTAGAAGATAAAGATAATTGCATATGGATTGCCACCATGGACGGATTAGACTGCTACATAATGTCTGATAATCAAATTCGTCACTACAGGCACTCCAGGGACGATGCCAATTCACTTTGTGACAATTTCACCATCTCCTTGTGTGAAGACAGCCAGGGTGATATCTGGATAGGAACCAGCAGCGGTGTCAATCGATTTGACAAAACAACCAATACTTTCGCCTATTATTCCCTAAAAAATGGTTTACCCAGCAATATTGTTTATGACATAATTGAAGATAGAAATCAAGATCTATGGTTCTCAACCGGTAACGGATTAGCCAGATATAGCTTTGCAACAAAAGAATTTAAAAGCTTTTCAATCAGTGACGGATTGCAAGGCGTAGAATTCAATTTAAAGGCTGTTCATCAGGCCAACAACGGGGATATTTACTTTGGCGGTATGGACGGACTGATTGCCTTTCATCCCGATTCATTGGAAGATAACGACTTTATCCCACCAATTGTTATCACCTCCTTTGTTAAAGAGCGGGCCGGTCAAAAAGAAAATCTTAATATTTATACCGATGAACTTGAGTTGTCTTATAAAGATTACTCTTTTACCATTAAGTATGCAGCGCTTGATTATACAGAACCCAATAAAAACCGATATGCATACAAAATGGAAGGACTCAGGGATGAGTGGGTAGATGTGGACAATCGTCACTTTGTGCATTTTACAAACCTGCCCAGCGGCGACTATACTTTCCTGGTTAAAGGAACCAATAATGATGGTATTTGGAATGAAGAGCCTACACGCTTAAGAATAAGTATTGCTCCTCCCTGGTGGCTTAGTGGATATGCCTATGGAGTATATATGTTGCTGGGTTTTACGCTTGTTATGGTAATTATTCGAATGAGAGAGCGTAACCTGAAGCGTGAAAAAAGCATCCTTGAAGCAGGTATTCGCGAGAGAACAACTGAAATTGCCAGACAAAAAGAGCGCATTGAAGAGAGCGAGGCTAAATTAAAATCAACAATCTCATCACTCAATGACTTGGTATTTGTTCTCGATCGCAATGGCATATTCCAGGAGTTTTACAATCCGGGTAACACAGATCCGCTCTATGAAAATCCTGATTTTTATTTAAATAAACATTATAAGGATGTAGGGTTTCCTGATAAGGTTATTTCAGAATTAAAAACTGCCTTTAAACAACTTCAAAAGAGCAATCTTGTTCATGAATTTGACTATTGTGTCAACCACAATAACATGTGTTGGTACAATGCTAAAATCAGCCCTCGTCGTAATGTTCATGGTAAGCTGACGGGCATTACAATTGTATCACGTCACATTACTGAGCGTAAAGAGGCAGAAGAACATATGCGACACCAAAAAGAGGAATTGGATGAACTAAATGCCACCAAGGACAAATTTTTCTCAATAATGGCTCACGACTTAAAAAATCCTTTTGCCAGCCTCTACTCCTTAAGTCAGGCCATTGATGAAAATTACAAGAACCTGGATGAAGAAGATAAGCTTTTAGCATTAAAACGCATACACCAATCAGCTGAATTAATATACAACCTGCTTGAGAACCTGCTTACCTGGTCCAAATCCCAAAGCGGTCGTATAGAATACACCCCTACCCCTTTTGAACTTGCAACATTAATACAGGAGAACATTAATTTGCATAGTGTACCAGCTGAAAAAAAAGGTGTTCGATTATGTGCTGATTTAAAGGAGGTATGTAAGGCATATGCAGATAGCCAGATGATTAATACCGTTTTGCGCAATTTAATTAACAATGCTTTGAAATTTACCGAACCGGATAAACAAGTCATCGTGAGTTTAAGACAGGAAGGTAAATTTCTGGAGGTTGAAGTGAAAGATCAGGGTGTTGGTATTGCAGACGAAAACATGGATAAACTTTTTAGGATTGATGTTAAATATAAAACAACAGGTACATCGGGTGAAAAAGGCACTGGCCTGGGGCTTATTCTATGCCACGAATTTATTCTTAAAAATAATGGTGCCATCTGGTGCGAAAGTAAATTGGGAAAAGGTAGCAGTTTCTTTTTTACTGTTCCTTGTGCCAGATAAAACTACAAAGGAATATTAATCTCAATCTCCTTCCGGTCTTTATTCTTATCAACCAGGCGCTTTTTAGTAATCATATACATCAGGCCACTGAATTTACGCGCTCCATAAGGACAAACATCAATACAGCGCGTGCAGGAGATACAGGCTTTTTTATCTGTCTTCTTAGGATTACGGGCATCAATAGCACTAACGGGACAAGCCTGCACACATCTGCCACAAAAATTACAATCAGCATTGGCCTTAGCAACCAATGGTACAATACCCTGTGGCCGGTTTGATGTTTCATTTTGTGTTTTAAACTCACCTCCATTCATAATGCGTGAATGCATTATGCTTTTTTTGCCAAACTGTCGGGCATTGTCCAGATCACGTGCATCAGGCCTCCCTTTGCCCAACTCAGGAAACATAGAGTGACGCGATACAAATGCGCCCGAACTAATAGGTATAAACCCGGCTTCAACACAAATATTACTTAATTCACTCAGCGTATTTTCGTAATGACAATTCCCGTAGGCACAAGCAATAATAGCTTTGGCCCCATTACCTTTAATTTGTGAAATATACAGAGATGCCAAAGCTGGCACACTGCCCGAGAAAGCCGGCACTCCCACCACAGCTATATCATTTGACCTTAACTCAATGGGCTTATGAACCCCTTGGGTTATATCATGAATAACCAAATCTTCTGATATACCTCCGGCAATAGCTTCCACAATCTTTTTGGTAGAGCGGGCCGGACTGAAAAAGATGGCATGCACCTTTTGTTGATCCATTTTTGAGGTTCCTGTTTGCTGACTCATGGGTTAACAATTACCAGGCCGATTAACAGCCGTGATATTTACAGCAAAAGTATCGGATTACAGAACCTCAAAAATTGACCGAAGTCATGCTTCTAATATGTTACACAACAGCTTCGGTTAAAAGTGTTTAAAAGTAGTTATTTGTTGATTTAATATACTGTTGAAGAGTTTATAAGTTTAAGAGTTGATTAGTTGAAATGATAAACTGATAAACTGATAAACTGATAAACTGATAAACTGATAAACTTTAATAATTATGCACTAATCATTATGCACTAATCACTATGCACTATGCACTATTCATTATGCACTAATCACTACTCTACTTCCAGGAAGGTTTTAACAGCGCCCAGGTAATAATCATTCCAGCCTTCCACAATATCATCGTAGGCATCTTCAGGAATATTCGTATGTAAAAGGTCAATCTGTATTTTAGAACCGCCTTGCTTAAAAAACTTAAGTGTAACTATTGAAGGATCATCCTGTTCTCCAAAGTACCACTCCTGTACAATCTTCTTCTCTTCTTCCACTTCCAGAACGCGACCACAGATATCGCCCTCCCAAAGAGAGAATTCGGAATTGGGCTCTTTACTCATAACAGCTGGGTAACCACTCCACAGCTCAATGGTAAACGGATTAGTAAAAGCTGCAAAAGCATCTTCCATTTCAGCCTTTACTTTTATGCGGGTCTTAAATTCTTTGTACATATTATGATCTTTTCGGCAAAGAAACAGAAAATTGATGAACTGATAAATGGAAATATGAATTGTAAGGAAAATACTTTTAAAATACCAATTGATACTTCTTGCCTTTTTCAACCTCGGAATAATGAAAAATTGAGTATTATTAATTATTCCAGCATAATCGCCCATTTATGTGATTACACTTCTACAGAACCATTTGTGTTAATTAGTGAAATCTGTGGTTCCATTTTTTACAATCAATGCAAATGGAAATATGATTTAGAAAACCCGGCGCCGCTTTGAATAACAGTATTAATCACTGTTTATAAAAAAGAACCTGCAACCATTAGCCGCAAGTTCTTGTGTCCAAGCCAAATCTGATAGTAAGTTTAAATACCTAAGGCCTTTGTTAAATCTGCCACCCGATAGAAGTGAATTTTTGATATATCTTCCATCTTGATGCGCAATCCTTCGTGCTCAGTAAAGTATTGATGCTTTTTGGTTATTGGAAAATCCTTATTATAAAACTGTAATTCATTCTCCTGCACCTTAATCCGGTTAATCAGTTTATTTAGCTGCTCAGTATGTTCGTCCAGCACCATTAACTCAACAGTATTGAGTTCCTCAATATTCTGCTCATGCTTAACTTCTTCATTTCTGACTTTCAGAATATCAATCTCCTTCACAAATAAAGAAAGGCGATTCTTCCACATTTTATATTCAAAATCAAGATCGATAAGATTGATATTTCCCCCTTTCATAGTGCTCGGCTTTAATCATTAGCATTAAAAAGTTAAGAAAAAAGAAAAACAAATGCAGCTTTTGAACGAAAATATATGGTGAGAAAAGGCAAAAAAAAGATGACTAGAGCAGCTGAAACCTTAACGAAGTTGTTTAAAGTTATATTGAAAATCTGCGAGTAACATCTTGATTCCATTGGCTTCTGCTAATTTTAATTCCGTAGCTTAGGCTACGCAATTAAGAATTGAGTCTTGCCACTGAAGGTCAATTCGTCACTCTCGAAATCCCCCTGCAACATTAAACAACTTCAACTTAAATATATCATCAAACTGATGATGCTATTTTAAATCTGTAGCATTTATTCTGCAAACCAACCTTCTAATTGCAAAGTGGTATTTGCTGTATCATTTCTATCCACGAATGGTACTTCTCCCCACAAGGCATCAGGAAAATAAGACTTTAAATATCGTTTTAACACTTTAGCTGAATCATCTGTTATTTCTGGTGCTGTCATAGGGTAATGATTGTAAATAACCCCGTACAAAGGAATCCTTCTGTTCTTCATTACTTCCAATGTCAGTAAAGTGTGATTGATAGAACCCAAACGCCCTGAAGTAACCAGAATGACCGGAAAACCTTGCTTCTGCACATAATCCACCAACATCAGGTCATGATTTACCGGTACCATCAGGCCACCTACACCTTCGAGCAAAACCGTTTTATAAAGTTGCTCAACCTCATGAATGGACCTATTTAACTTCTCTTCCGCAATCTGTGTTCCTTCCATTTCGGCAGCCAGATGCGGACTGGCAGGAAACTTAAAAACATAGGGGCAAGTAAGCCCGGCTTTATCTTCAGGCAAGAAATCAATACCCATTAAACGCCTATGCTCTAAAATATCTTCAGAAAGAGTATCACAACCTGTTTGCGACAGCTTCATGCTTATTACATCCCTTTTCTGGTCCTTTAAGTACTTTGCCAGTAATCCGGTAACAAATGTTTTGCCTGCATCAGTATCAATTGCGGTAATAAAGTAGGTAGCCATTGTTATTTCTTTTTAAAGATCATTAAATAAGGGTGGTAGGTTAAGGGATAACCTTTTGTTTGCGCAAATTCTTCATAGGCCAGGTTAAACGCCTGCATGGCACCTTTGCTCCATTGACAATGCGTAACACTGTTAACACCGGTATAGCGCATATGCCTCAGTACATCAGTAGGTTTTTCAAACCACATACGTTCCTGCCATTCCTGAAATGCCATCAATTCAAAACGGTGGGCTGCAGCTTCACATATTGCCTCTTTATCCTCATAATTAATACCGTTACCTGTAATGGCTTTTATCTCGCGATAATTATCAGGGCCAAAAGAGGATAATACCAAATACCCTTCTGGTTTTATACAGCCTGATAGCTTATCAAAGAAATCTGGAAGCTGTGTTACCCACTGAATGGTGGCGCCTGACCAGATGCTATCCTGCATTTTAGGAAATTCAACTATTTCTGCATCTCCTGCAATAAAATCATGATGTTGTATACGGTTGCCTAAGATGGATTGGTTTGCTGCACTTACATCATCAACCAAGTCATTGCCCACATATGAGCTAATTGAAAATCCCTTCACAATCTCCTCTGTCAGTAATCCTGTTCCACAGCCTATCTCCAGAATATTGGGCTGCTGGTGTGGCAGCACCTGCTTCGCCATATCTGCCAGTTTCTTTGCCATATGCCGCTGCACATCAGCGTGGGCATTATAGGTGGTAATAGCTGAGCCGAATCGTTTCTTCAGTAAAGCTTTATCAACTGCCTGCACTTCGTTTTTTGTATCTGTTGCTACTAACATGGTTCGTTGAATAAATCGATAATCTGGTTCCAGCTATCGAATTGGTAAAAACAGAAATGTCCGCTTTGTATCTTATGTATGTTTGTATGTTGCTCCCAAAACCTAAGCTGGTTAGCAACCGGAAAAATCAAATCATGCCCCCCTGCTATAGCCAGGTCGTAAAACTCCCCCTGCAGCTTTTGCACTTTAAAATGCTGAAGCAACAAGAACAATTCATTCCTGACCTCCTGAAAATCACGTTGAGGCTTATTGTCTGTAAACAGTTGCCAGGCATCTCTGTCTGAGAACATGCGACGCTGGAACTTTTCAAGGTTTTTATCATTTAAACCAGATAAAGTACCCATGGCTACAGGAGCCGGAATTCCAAAGTGTTTATCAACGGGAAACGTGGTGCCATTTATTGCCAAAGAGCACCATAACTTCTCTTTTAAAGAAGACAGGGTTACCTGTGCCACCCAAACACCAAATGACCAGGCAATAACTGCAACTTTCTGATACTCCTTAATAGCGCCAAGGGCTTCATCCGGAAGCGTTAAATCGCGATAGTCGTTTAGCATTAATACATCATATCCCTCACTCTTCAAGGGTTTAAAAGGATGCTCATCACAACTCCAGCCATTAAAAAAAAGCAGCAGATGTTCTGAATTGTTTCTATGTAGCCACTTACATTTCATTGCTTTAAATTTTAAAATCGGGGATAAACTGAATTAATCTCTCCAAATCACTTAATTGTAAATCAGCTGTTAATGAAAGTCTTATTCGTGCAGTGTTAACCGGAACTGTAGGCGGGCGAATGGGGAAGACCAGAAATCCTTCTTTATGCAGGTGTTCAGACAGTTGCACAGCCACCTTGTTAGAACCTGTCATAACAGGCATTATATGACTGTTATGAACATCATAGCCCTTTGATAACAAGGCCGTTTGCATATAAGCAGATAACTTTTGCAACTGATCACGATTTGACTTCAAGTCAGGCATACGTTCAAGGATAAACTTTGTCCAGGCCATATTTACCGGTGGTAAGGCAGTGGTATAAATTAATGTACGTGCTTTGTTGACCAACAGCTTTTTTAAGGTATGATTCATAATGGCGAAGGCCCCAACTGAAGCATAGGCTTTACCAAGAGTTCCAATCAGTAAGTCAATCTGTTCCGTAACATTTTCCTGTTCACACAAACCCAATCCGGTTTCTCCCAATACTCCCACAGCATGCGCCTCATCTACATACAGCAGGCAATCGTATTGTTCTTTTAGATCGATTAGTTTCTGCAAATCAACCAGATCGCCATCCATACTATATACTGACTCAACCACTATAAACACCCGCTTATATTTGCTTCGCTTCTTTTCCAACAGCGAACTCAACTGATCGTAATCCAGGTGACGGAAGCGTACATGCTCTGCATTACTTAATCGAATTCCATCAATAATGCTGGCATGACACAACTTATCAGATACAATTAAATCACCTTTGTCTGTCAATGCGGGCAATATCCCCATATTGGCGTGATACCCACTATTGAAAAACAGGGCAGCTTCAGCTTTATAATTGATACAAAGTAATTGCTCCACCTCATCGTAAAGTTTATTATTACCGGTGAGCAGACGCGATGAAGAGGCTCCAAAATTGCACCAGTCTTCATTTGTTTCAAACTGCTGAATAAAAGCCTGCTTTAAGGCCTTATCATTGGCTAATCCCAGGTAATCATTTGAAGCCAGGTTCAGCATCTTTTGCCCCTGAAAATAACAGGAACCACTTTCCTGTGGCTCAACAGCCCTAAGGGTTCGCATCAGGCCAGCCTCATCAATTTTCATTAACTGCTCATCGTAATTCATCTGCATCCCTCCTCTTTAACAACCACATATACGGCCTCACACAGTTTTTTAATTTCGTCATCATTAATAATAAATGGAGGCATTAAATACACGTTACGACCAAAAGGACGCACCCAGACACCCAGTTCCACAAATCGCTTTTGCACAACTGCCATATCTACTGAACGATGTAACTCAACTACCCCAATTGCTCCCAGACATCGCACATCTTTTACATTAGACAGTTCGCTACACACGCCTAATCCCTGCCATAATTGTGATTCAATATGCTTGATCTTTGTTTGCCAACCAGATTGCAACAGCAGGTCAATACTGGCATTGGCTACAGCACAAGCCAGTGGATTGCCCATAAAGGTGGGCCCATGCATAAATACACCAGGCTGTCCTTTACTTATAACTTCGGCCACGGTGGCACTTGCCAATGTAGCTGCAAAACTCATATACCCTCCGGTTATTGCTTTACCCAAACACATTATATCAGGCTCAATACCGGCATGTTCACAAGCGAATAATTTACCGGTACGACCAAAACCTGTAGCAATTTCGTCGGCTATTAACAGCACATTATAATGCTCACACATGCTTTTAATCTCCTGCAGGTATTTGGCCGAGTAAAACCACATACCACCAGCCCCTTGAACGATGGGTTCCAATATAACAGCAGCTATCTCCCGGTGATGCTGATCTAATATTTGACGCATAGAATCCAGATCCGCCTCCACATCTTCATGACCAAAGCGACTTTGTGGTTGGGCAGCAAAAAAATGCACTGGCAGGGCCTTATTGAAGATATGGTGCATACCTGTCTCCGGATCACACACCGACATGGCATTCCAGGTATCTCCATGATAACCTGACCGTATAGTGGCAAACTTTGATTTATCACTTTGTCCTTGTGCAATCCAGTATTGAAGAGCCATCTTCATGGCCACCTCCACAGCTACTGAACCGGAATCGCAATAAAACACCTTTTGCAATGACAGCGGCGTTATATCGAGAAGCTTTTGAGTTAATTCAACAACCGGCTCGTGCGTTAAGCCACCAAACATTATATGCGCCACCTGTTTCAATTGCTTCTCAATAGCTGCATTTAAAACAGGATGATTGTAACCATGAACGGCAGCCCACCATGATGACATACCATCGGTCAGCTCACAACCGTCTTTCAGGTATATGTTACATCCTTCTGCACGTTCAACCGGGTATACCGGTAAGGGATCAAGCATGGAAGTATAGGGATGCCAGATATGTTCCCGGTCGGTCTGGATTAACTGCTGTGTATTCATAGTTCTATAATTATCCTTTACTACAGGTCTCTTTTACTGATTCTTTATCGATCGAAAAACCAGCATTTTTAAATATCTCTTTATCCTGAGCAATGTTAGTCCCCACAGTTGTCAGATAATCACCAACCAAAGCAGCACTAACGCCTGACTTCAATACACGATCCTGAATATGTGCGATCAACTGACGCCCGCCGGCCAGACGAATATTAGCTTTGGGATTAATTAACCGGAACAGTGCAAATGTTGTCAGCACCTCTTCATCAGTTAATGGAGACACATCACCTATCTTTGTTCCTTCCACTTTCATAAGGATATTGATAGGTATCGAAAGTATATTTAAATCACGCAGGGTAAACGCCATTTCTATGCGCTGCTCCATGGATTCGCCCATACCGATTATACCACCCGAACAAACACCCATTCCCAGTTCTTGTGCCTGTTTAATAGTTGTGATTTTCTCTTCCATGGTATGCGTTGAACAAAGCTCACTAAAGAAAGATGGTGCCGTTTCGATGTTACAGTGGTAATGCTTTACGCCAACCTCAACTAACTTTTCAAGCTGTTCTCTTTTGAGCAATCCCATTGAGGCACAAAGCGAGATATTTGACTGCTGTCCTATCTTTTTATACACCCCGCAAAGCTCCTTTAAGTTACGGTTTGAAAGAGCCCTGCCACTTGTCACTAATGAAAACTTATTGACCCCCTGACTGGCATTTTCCATCGCCTGCTCTTCCGCTACCTTCATATCTACCAACTCGTATTCATCCACCTTGGTTTTGTGAAAAGCAGATTGTGCGCACCACTTACAATCTTCAGAGCAACGGCCCGAACGTGCATTTAAAATGGAACAGGTATCCATTTTATCACCCATAAAATGCTGCCGTATTTCATTAGCAGCTACATACAAATCCTCTTTGTTGTCTAAAGACACCAACTTAAGTGCTTCATCGAGCTTAACAGCACCTCCGTTTAAAATTCGCTTTTTAATTTCCTGAATCATACCATTTAAAATAAAAAACCGCCAACAGGACAAGCCTGCTGACGGTTAGTAATATCATTTGTTTTTTTATACGCGTCACCAATAACATCAGTATATGTTACCAATGTTACTAATTCAACTTCTGCCAGTTCCAGCTCTTCCACATCCTCTTCCTCAAAAGACCTGAATGCTAGTTCCAACTCTGTTTCAACATGTAAAATCAATTGTCCGATACACTGCAAAAGCGCAACAGACAAACAACCAATGTGTACAACATTGCCAAGTGATCCAAAAATAGCATAGCCCTTACGACTCCACCTTTTGAATACACCTGCTGCCCGGTGCCTGTTTTTAAGTATCGGAAAATTCATGACTGCAAAACTAACGCTTAGTTTTCATATCTGAAATACAATTAGATTTGCTTTGCAACATATCCGCCATAATTGTTCATAACTTTTTAAGCTGATTATTTAGTGTTGATTAAGAAAAAAACAGACCAGTTGGTCATTCCGCTATTAGCTCACTTCTTGCTATTAAGCTTATTTCCTATAATCATAATATACAATTCTGGCATCATTTAGAATTAAAACAAATAAGAATAGAAGCCAAATAACTCTGATCAAACCACTTATAAATATTTAAATTAGATGGCTTAATACCTCATCTCAAAATATTAATACACATGAGTGGATTTTTTGGCAGTATCTCTAAGAGTGACTGCGTAACGGATGTTTTCTATGGGACCGATTATCATTCTCATTTAGGAACCAAACGAGCCGGAATGGCTTTTTTCAACCCCCAAAAAGGTTTTCAGCGTGCTATCCATAGTCTTGAGGATGGCTATTTTAGAAACAAGTTCGAATCAGACATAGAGGATTTCGACGGTAACAGCGGCATAGGCGTAATTTCTGACACAGAAGCACAGCCCATCATTGTCACGTCTCACCTGGGGCGTTTTGCAGTTGCCACGGTTTCTAAAATTGTGAATATCGATGAACTGGAAGAGCGTTTTATAAAACAGCACCGCACTTTTTCAGAAACAAGTCAAAGCAGCATTAATCCAACTGAACTGGTAGCAATGCTGATTGCTGAAGGTAAAACCTTTAAAGAAGGAATTGAAAATGTTTACAACAGCATTAAAGGTTCCTGTTCCATGTTGGTTTTAACAGAAAACGGCCTGTTGGCTGCCAGGGATAAACTAGGCCGCACACCAATTATTCTAGGTAAAAAAGAAGGTGCTTATGCAGCCTCATTTGAAACATGTGCTTTTTCTAACCTGGATTATGAAATTGAGAAATACCTGGGTCCCGGCGAAATAGTGAAAATCACTGCTGACGGATACGAGCAGCTTCGTGAGCCTAATAAGAAGATGCAGGTTTGCTCATTTTTATGGGTTTACTATGGCTATCCACCATCGTTCTATGAAGGGATTAATGTTGATGAAAGTCGCTATCGTTGTGGTGCTGCACTGGCTAAAAGAAACGGAACGGATGCAGACTTTTGTGCGGGCATACCCGATTCAGGTGTTGGCCATGCCATGGGATACAGCCATGCAACAGGTATTCCATTAAAGCGTCCTTACTCGAAATATACGCCAACATGGCCACGTAGCTTTATGCCACAGAGCCAGAAAACACGTGACCTGGTTGCAAAAATGAAGCTACTGCCCAACAAAGCCCTGATTGAAGGTGGCCGTGGTATCTTTTTGGACGACTCCATTGTACGCGGAACACAGTTAAAGGATAATGTTAAAGATTTGCACAAAGCAGGTATTAAAGAAGTGCATGTGCGCATAGCCTGCCCTCCCCTTACCTATCCTTGTGAGTTCTTAAATTTCAGCCGCTCGCGCTCAAACATGGATTTAGCTACCATAAAGGCAGCCTGCAAGCTGGAAGGCAAAGAAGATGTGGATATGAAAGAATACTCTGACTGTAACTCAGATAAGTATAAAGCTATGGTGGAAGAAATTCGTGAAACACTGGATTTAACCTCGTTAAAATTCCAGAGACTGGATGACTTAGTTGAAGCCATTGGTTTACCAAAAGAAAAGCTATGTACCCACTGCTGGGATGGCTCCAGTTACTTTTAAATAACACAGAAATTATACATTACAAGAGACTAAAATTAAAGTTTCACACTAAGGCCGCTAAGAAATACGCAAAGACCACAAAGTATAATTTTTTCAATACCTTGGGCGCTTTGCGTTTCTTTTTTCTTTTGCATTCTTTGCGAGAAATATCCTTCATTTAGGGTCTCCTCTTGCGCATTATCCTTTTCGCTACCGTGCGACTACGGTAGCAATCGTAGCTTTCACGTGTGCTAACCATATCTTATGAAATGATTCCTTCGCTACCGCGCGAATCCTTTCGCGTGGGCTAACCATACCACGCGAAGGGATTCGCGCGGCAGCAGTGCTTTTTTTTGCGCGTTTAATTCATTTCACTCCTAAAAACACTATGAATATGCATCGGCATCATACCAGCGCATTTTAATATTTAAATGCAATAACTTGCAAACCTCGTTTTACGGCTGTTTTCTCTTTGCACATCCGTGCAAGGCCAACTTTTTGTCATTTCATCCTTTGCACATCTGTGCATGAGTCATTATTTTACCATTTCATCCTTTGCACATTTGTGCATGAGCCATTTATTTGCTTTTTCTGCCTTTGCGCATTTGTGCACGAGCCAATATTTTGCTTTTTCTACCTTTGCACATTTGTGCATGCATCAATTAATAGATATTTCACTATATGCATAAACATGTAACAACTTTTTAGCTCAATCTGAGGTGTGAAATTTAAATCGAACACAGGCTATTAACTCATCTGATGATCCAAAACCCCGATGAGTAGGCGTATACGACTAAAAAAACTACCTTTGCCGCTCATTTTTTTTACATGAGTTAGCCTAACATGCAATATTTATCAGACAACCTAATATACTTACGCAGTCTAAGAAACCAGACGCCTAAACAAATAGCAGAACACTGCCATATTAACGTTTCCACTTACCGGAAATATGAAAAAGGGAAAAGCCTGCCACGAATTGGCAACCTGCTTAAATTAAGCCATTGCTTTGGTCGCACAGTCGACGAGTTACTTAACCTCCACCTTCAAGAGGCAGATAAGCAGACGCCTGACAATTTGAAGGGGGAAAAGATACGCATCCTGCCCATTGTGGTTGATGAAACAGAAGAGAACGAACATGTGTCACTGGTACCTATTAAAGCAGCGGCAGGATATACGGCCGGGTATGCCGATGCCGAGTTCATTGCCGACCTGCCTCGTTTTTCACTGCCATTTGCCGAGTTATCCAATCACCGCACCTATCGTGTGTTTCAGATTGAAGGCGACAGTATGCTTCCCGTAAAAGCCGGTTCATACATCATTTGCGAGTACATACAGAACTGGGAAAAGCTTAATATGAAACAACCCCACATCATCATTACAAAAGACGATGGTGTTGTTTTTAAGCGTATACATATTAATGAGCAAAACATGCTTGAACTGGAATCTGACAATAAGGAATTTGATACCTACACCCTTCCGTTAAACCAGGTTATGGAAATATGGCAGGCACGTGGTTATGTCAGTTTTGAGTTTGACTAACACGCAAGGCCCATAATAGCATAAAAAAAGCGCACCGTAACGATGCGCTTTTAACTTTATGAATAAGTGAAATTTACTCCACTAACGAAACTTCTTTAATCACTTCACCACCGCGCGAGATTGCTTTTTCATTCATAGGAATCAAATGATGGTGACGCTCAGGTAATGATTTCTTCAATCCGGCGATTACATTTTCCATTTTAACCAATGGCTTCACCTGAAGATATCCACCTAACACAATCATATTAAATGTTTTAACAGCATGCATACGGGCTGCCTCTTCGGTAGCATCAACACGGTAGATGTTAATATCTGTACGTTCAGGGTGACGTGTAATACCGTTTCCATCGTAAATTAAAGTACCACCAGGCTTCACATCTTTCTCAAACTTATCCATCGACTGCTGGTTAAGAATGATCGCTGTATCATATTCATGCAAAATTGGTGAGCTGATGCGGTCGTCACTTAAAATAACAGTCACGTTAGCAGTACCACCGCGCATCTCTGGTCCGTATGCTGGCATCCATGATACTTCCATGTCTTGCATTACGCCTGAGTAAGCTAAAATCTTACCCATTGAAAGTACACCTTGTCCACCAAATCCGGCTATTACTATTTCTTCTTTCATTACTTACAATTTTAAAAGATTAAACCGAACTACTCGTTTTTAATATCTCCAAGTGGGTAATACTGGAACATGTTCTCTTCCATCCACTCATTAGATTTAGTCGGACTCATTTTCCAGCCAGAGCTACAAGTAGCAACAACCTCTACCAAAGAAGTACCTTTGTTGGCCGCCTGGTTTTCAAATGCCTTTTTCAAGGCTTTTTTAGTCTTACGCACGTTAGCTGCTGTATGAACAGACTGACGGGTTACATAGCACGTTCCCGGTAACTGAGCCAACAATTCAGAAATCTTGATAGGAGCACCATCATGGCTTACGTCACGACCTGCAGGACAAGTAGACGCAGGCATACCTGGTAAAGTTGTAGGCGCCATCTGACCACCAGTCATACCATAGATACCATTGTTGATAAACACCATAACAATGTTTTCACCACGGTTACAGGCATGAATCGTTTCAGCTGTACCAATAGCCGCCAGGTCACCATCTCCCTGGTACGAGAATACGTTCTTTTCCGGCATTAAACGCTTTACTGCTGTAGCCAATGCTGGTGCACGACCGTGAGCAGCTTCCTGCCAGTCAATCTCTAAGTAGTTATAGGCTAATACAGAACAACCTACCGGAGCAATACCAATTGTTGTATCCTGCATACCTAATTCTTCGATTACCTCAGCAATCAATTTATGCACTGTACCATGGCTACATCCAGGACAATAGTGCAATTCGTTTTCTGAAAGAACATCCGTCTTTTTATAGATGATGTTTTCAGGCTTTATAATTGTATTAATATCTGACATTGCTTATCCTCCGATTAATTTTTGCTCCAATGCTTCAACAACTTCGCCTGGTGAGTGTACAGAACCACCAAAACGGCCAAAATGCTCAACAGGCACTTTACATTCTACAGCCAGCTTCACATCTTCAACCATCTGTCCGGCACTCATCTCTACAGATAAGATACCTTTCATCTGCTTAGCTCGTTCCTGAAGCTGTTTAGTTGGGAATGGATACAAAGTAATTGGACGTAACATACCAACTTTAATGCCTTTCTCGCGAGCCAATTCAACTGACTTCTGACAAATACGGGCACTTGATCCATAAGCAACGATCAAATATTCAGCATCATCACACATCACCTCTTCAAACAATACTTCATTTTCTTCTACCTTCTGGTATTTATTCTGAAGTTTGTGGTTGAAAGCCTCCTGAACAGAAGCTTCTAACTGTACTGAAGTGATAATATTCTTATCGCGGTTAGCTTTTTTACCTGTTGTAGCCCATGGGTGATTTTCTTCGATGTATTCATTGGTCCAGCGAGGTGAGAATTCTTTCAACTCTACTTTTTC
>JAKSBD010000025.1 GCA_022361295.1 Bacteroidales bacterium | reverse complement strand
TGAAGGTAGTGTCATTTGTATACCACAAAGTCACGAAGATCACTAAGAAGAAATCTGAAGGTAGTGTCATTTGTTTACCACAAAGCCACGAAGATAACTAAGTAGAAATCTGAAGGTAGTGTCATTTGTATACCACAAAGTCACGAAGATCACTAAGAAGAAAACTGAAGGTAGTGTCATTTGTTTACCACAAAGCCACGAAGATAACTAAGAAGAAAACTTAGGTTTCTTGTGGCTTTGTATCAATCATAGTTAATATAACGTACAGGCTATTTGCTGAAGGTTATAGGTGTTACAACAGTACGTTATACTATTCAAGCTTCTTGTTAGCGCGTTTGGGAGCATTCATTGCGGATACGACTTTTGAAAAGGTAAATTTTTCTCTCTTCAAAGTGTCATAATGGTAATAAACAGAGGCAATTTTGCAAATATTCATTACTTCAGTATAGATACTATTAAAAGCTTGCTGTGCTTCGGCAGAGATGCCTTTGGTGGAACGCTTCAATGTTTCCTGATTGATATTTGCCTCTCGTAATGCCGCTGCATATTCTATAATGCGGTCAATCAATGCAGGATTGGTGCCATTATTTACAATTTGATTTTTAAGGCTGGCATCCATTCCTTTTTCAATGGCATACAGCAGTTCAATCGTTTTTTCCTGACTGCTTAGTTGTGAACGAATATTTGATTTTATCCCGAGGTTTGATAATATACTACTGGCATTGCTTCCAAAATCAGCTTCAATCTGCGTTTTAAGGAATGATACATCACGCCTGGCATTGTTGTGTATTTCTATTACCTGCTCGGTTGCATCTTTCTGTTGTTGCTTGGAATTGACACCTAGATAGTTTTCTGTTGTCTTTTGAATACGAGCTTGCAGATCTCTTACGTATTCAGGCGTCCAGTTTGAACGAATGGCTGATAACTCTTCGATGTTGTCGTCTAAATGTTTTACAACAACCTGTGAAGCGATAAGCATATCTACACTACTGACTTTGTAATTTCTTTTAACTGTTGTCATACTGTCTGTTTTTAGAATTAATAAATCTTTTTATTACGTCATCAACTTTCAAGACGCATGAAGACTAAAAAAGGGGTGACATAAGGGGGTAAAAAAACACTTGTTTTACACTATGCTATATAGCAGTAGTTTATAATTAGTGATTTAAAAAGATATTATTTAAATAATTAGCATCAATCATTATTTGATTTAATGCTTTTTCTTGCTTCTTTCTTTGTGATTTTTTTTTGGATAAAATAGAAAAGTCAGATACCTGGACTAGTGGAGAAAAACGAACCCCCTTGAGCTTATATGAAAGGAATGGTTTAATTGTTTCTTTGTCAAGTTCAAAGATACCATCATATCTATAAGGTAATGGATCGTCAGGTATTCTTATATCAACATACGATCTTGGATATATTTTGAATGGTAATTTTATAACTTCTTCATTCTCAAATTTTAAATATGCAATATCACCTTTATTAAGTTCAGCATCCAGACCACCCTTTAATGATATAATTACAATTACTCTATTTTCTATTACCGTAAATGAAATAGAAGCCCCTGCAATCTCATCAATATCTATTATAGCACCTTGAATTTTTTTTTCCTTGGTGAAACTATCAATGAATGTTTTTATTGTAGGTTCTTGGCTTGTTGCTGAAGAGCAAAAAAGAAACAAAAGTATGTATGCGGTAAGTTTATTCATTTTAATTTTCGTTTAATTCCAGGCCTTGCCTAAAGGGTTAATTAATTTTCTAATAACTCATGCTTGATTCATTGGATTCAAGTTATCGTCGTGTAACGACGCAGAAAAGCAAAAAAGGGGTGACATAGGGTGTAAAAAAAAAGTTGTTTTACACCATGTTATGTAGCAGTTGTTTATAAATGCTTCATTACTAGGGGACTTTGTGCGATCTCCTACTTCTGCTGAAAGAGGATGTCCGAAAATATAAAGTTTCACGCAAAGACCGCAAAGGATTGCGCAAAGACCACAAGGAATAAAATATTATATTTCAAAGCTTTGCGACCTTTGCGTTTTTCTTACTTTATGGACTTTGCGAGAAATATTAGTTTTTTTGGACACCTCCTTCCGATTTATTGACTGGTGCAATGATGCCGAATGCTAAATAGAAAAGGACATTAATGGGACTAAAAGAGATGTGCCTGATATTGGTGCTTTGGAATATGAAAGAGGGGAAGCTAATACTTAGTCTCCCCCTCTTTAATTTAATATGACATTTTAACAGAGCTAACGCGGTTATCCCAACTCTTTTCCCACCACCATGTACCTGAATGCCATTTATTTTTTAAATGCCCAATATACCATAGCTTACTAGGAGTTGCACTTGCGCTAAAGCTTTTTCCACTATAATTAGATTTTTCGTAAAACGTAAAGGTATATGGACCTGAACACTCAATACTTGTAATAATATTATTAAAGTTGTGATCACTCAGGTTTTTAATACCAATTGCGTTTTCGTTAGATATAGTAGTTGCCTTATCTTTAAATATTAATTTCTTCCCTGTTCTGTTATGATGTTCCCACATATAACAATAAACTGAAGTAAAGTATCCTGACTTAAGTTTAGGCAAGGATCTCGTATAATCTAACATCTCATCTTCTGTATCAAAGATAAACACATCGTTATCTTGCAATAAGATAGACACTTCATTATCATTATTCAACAATTCGTCAACATAATGAAAATCTTTATTTTTAATAAAGACGACACTATCTCCTTCTGTTTTATAATATACTTCATAGGCTATACCTTTATAGGTGTAAGTATCGAAAGACATATCATTTTTATTAATGTCATCAATGATTAAATCATTGGATTTATCGCACCCTATTAACATCATTCCAGAAAAAATAATGCCTAACGTATAATTTCTTAATAACTTCATTTTCTTATATTTACAATATTAGTATCTAAATTTGACTAACGACTTATTTTACTTTTATTAATTACCTCATTTCCAAAGCTGTTTCTTTGATAATGATTTCAATCAGTTATCAAAAAAATTGGTTACGGTATTTTGTACCGTGTGATAGACTCAACTATTTATGCATTGATGATCGTTCTCAACTCTCCAATAACGGAGTAAGGTATTTTTCTCGTCGTAATTAAATAAC
>JAKSBD010000052.1 GCA_022361295.1 Bacteroidales bacterium | reverse complement strand
CCGGTTGCCGATAAAACAAACTTAAGTGAAATTGTAGCAGAATGCGAAGTTACAGAATTAATTGCTCCAACTGCCACAGACAATTGTGACGGGGTAATTACAGGAACGCATGATGCTACTTTACCAATTACAACACAAGGTGTAACCGTTGTAACCTGGACCTTTACCGATGCTGCTGGAAATAAATCTAAACAAGAACAGTTTGTTAGTCTTAATGACTATAAGGCACCAGTTCCTGACCTAACTGATTTAGATGATATATATGCCATAAATGAACTGGCTGAATTAACTGCTCCAACCGCAATCGACAATTGTACAGGTTTAATTACAGGAACCCATAATGTAACGCTTCCAATTACAGCGGAAGGTACTACAGTTGTCACTTGGGAATATGTGGATGAAAGCGGCAATACCAGTTCACAAACTCAAAATGTAATTATTGAAATTGACGATGAAGCTCCTGTTGCAGATGTTGAAATATTAAGTGATCTCGAAGCGGAATGTGAAGTGACAGAATTAACAGCTCCAACAGCTACTGATAATTTTTCAGGTACTGTAGAAGGGGAAATTGCAGGTATGGTTAAGTTTCCTCTTAGAAGTTCAACTACCCTTACATGGGTATATACCGATGAAAGTGGAAATACAAGCACTCAAACTCAAAATGTAATTATTGAAGATCTTACTTACCCAACGATAGTTTGCCCGGAAGATCAGGAGGTGATCGCCAACGATGGAAACACTTATATGGTTGAAGATGGAGAGTTTGAAATAATAGATTTCAGCGATAACTGCTCACTGGTAGATTACACTAACAACCTTAATGATGAATCAGAATTGGCTGGTGAATCACTGCCTTTAGGAGTGAATAGTATAACCTGGACAATAGAAGATAAAGGTGGAAACACAACTACTTGTAGTCATTCAATTACGGTTACTATTGCTACGGCCATGGATGAACACTTACATCGTGAAATGCTTGTTTATCCTAATCCTGCCAATGATTATATCATTGTAAAAACAGAACAATCAACTCAGTTAAGGATATATGGATTGACAGGCCAATTACATAAAACAGGCTATACAAACCAAAGGTTAAACATTAGCAATTTGAAGAAAGGAATCTACCTGGTAAAAATTGATGGAACCCAACAAGTATCAAAAATTTCAAAACAATAGTTTATGAAGCTTATTGGCAGGGGCATTAATAAAGAGCAACATTCTTCTTGGAGCCTCTGCCTGTATCAAGCTGACACACTTCAAATACATCATTATTTTCTATAAAATCATCTTGATTAAGTATTAGTAATAAGTGAGCTCCAAAGATGTCTTACGTCTTAATACTTATATCTTGGGACCCAAAAACACATCAGGCAAAAACAATCAGGCAGGATATGATATTACAACAGGATATGGAAGCACCTTTATGGGACAAGATTCTGGTTCTGATGTTGGTGAAGGATATGAAAATACACTTATTGGTCAGAAGGCAGGTATATGCACAGAATTTGGTTATCAATACACCTTTGTGGGAGCCTTTGCTGGTTGGTACAACAACAGAACAAATAATTCAAATGATGCAAATTTCAATACTTCATTAGTATAGCTGAAGCTGCAAACACAGCTTCTCAAACCACAAAAATTCTTATTGACCACATCACATTAGCTACTGGTTTCTATGACTTAAAATCTAAATCAATTAATTCTTTAGAAACTTACACTCACTTTCTTAATACACATATTAAAGAAATACTGTTAATACTTACCTCAGTTGCCAACCGTTTCATAAGATAATGTCATTAGGGCATAATCATATTGTATCACTAATACTTCTACCCCAATTAGCAATCGATTTAATTATTGGAATTAAAGACTCTCCTAGTTCTGTAAGTTGATAATCTACCCTTAATGGAGGCTTATCTCCGTATGCAATACGCTGAACAACACCATCTTCTTCTAGGTTTTTCAGCTTTATGCTTAATGTCTTTTCGGTTACTGAGGGCATTGTTCTCCTTAATTCATTATATCGCAACTTCCCCTCAATTAGATGGTATAGTATTACAGTTTTCCACTTACCCCCAATTATATCCATCGTCAAGCTGGTACTGCAAGGGTATTCCTTTCCGTTATAACATCGGGTATTATCTTTCATTATTTTTACTAAGCTTAGTTCGATGTTAGACAATAACTTAAAGTAGGTTTTTTATTCAGTCTTTGGTTACTATCCTTTTCGACAGTTATTGTAAAGCAAAGATAATGGTAATAGCTTTGCAACTATAATTTCACAGTTTAATAGTTCAATTTTAAATAGAATACAAATGAAAACAATAATCGGTTTACTAATAGTTGCTTGTTTTATTTTCTCTTGTAATAAAATGGAGAAAACAGATACTAAACAAGAGGTTTCTATAAAAATTGAAAATCCAACCAATAAAGTTGGATTAAGCAAAAATATTAAGTTTATCCCTTTAAATCCGGCTCGCGGTGATAAAGCGCCACAAGCAGGAGCTATTTATGGAAACATTAGAGACACTGTTGCCACTGGTTACATTGGTAAATTTAAAGATGGTTTTTCATCTCCAACACATATCCACAATGTTACCTACAGAGCTATTGTAATGAACGGTGATTTGCATAATGCTGACGAGAATGCACCAAAAATGTGGATGCCAACAGGATCTGCATGGATACAACCCAAAGGACAACTACACATCACTGCCGCACAAGGTGAAAATGCAATGGCTTATATCGAGATAGATAGTGGTCCATATTTGGTTTGGCCAGTATATAAAAACTTCCAGAGCGATGGAAAGCCCATAAATATTCATGCTTCAAATATGATTTATTTGGGAAAAAATGAATCGAAACTGATTGATGACAACTGCGATGCACAAATCGCTTTTACATGGAAAAAGAAGAACGGTGAAAACGGTTATTTACTTAAACTACCAGAAGAGTTTAAAGGAAAAATCCACAGTAAAGGAAGCATTTTCTACGGAATTATAATCAATGGTAATGTAGCTTACACAATGCCAAATACTAATACAGCAGAAAATTTAGACCAAGGGAGCCACTTTAAATCGACAGCAGAAGCAATTCATAATATTTCTACAAAGGAGGAAGCTTTGATTTATATTCGAACGAATGGTAGATTCATGATTGAATAAACCCTCCCCTTCAACACATTAATACACCCCACAAACTAACACCAATAATGTCAACATAGATTTATAGGGCATTAAACTCACTTTCCGATACAAAAATTCTTAAAAATATTACCCAAAACCTCATCCGTATTGATATGCCCTGTTATCTCGCCCAGGTAGTGCAGAACCTCGCGAATATCCTGCGCCAGGAAATCACCGCTGATGCCTGAGTGCAGGCCTTCTGATACACGATTAATCGCTTCCAGGGAGTTTTGCAGTGCCTCATAATGGCGGGCATTGGTAACAATCACCTCATCATTGTCAATGGCCGACAGATTAACCGTCTTTAGCAAGGCATCGGTTAAGGCATCAATATTCTTTTGTTTTTTAGCAGAGATAGGCACAATGGCATCTGTTTCGGCCAACTCTTTAAAGCTGTTGATTGAGAAACGGCTGGATACAGATGCATCATCTGACAGGTCTGTTTTATTGATCACCACTATCAGTTGCTGATGATCGTCCAATCGCTTTTTAATGTCGCTAATGGCATCGTGTATCTTCTCGTCAGGATCGTTAACATCCAGCATCAGGAGAACAATGGTGGCCTTACTGATTTTATCATAGGTACGCTCAATGCCCAGGTTTTCAATCTCATCTTTGGTGGCACGTATGCCCGCTGTGTCAATAAAACGAAAACCGATGCCTTCAATATTAATGGTATCCTCAATCACACCGCGCGTGGTACCATGTATATCAGATACAATGGCCCTCTCCTCCTGAAGCAAGGTATTTAGCAAGGTTGATTTACCAGCATTAGTATGTCCTACAATGGCCACCGGTATACCATTTTTAATGGCATTCCCCAAAGAAAACGAGTTGGTGAGTTTCGTCAACAACGATTGAATGTCTGTTACCAGCCTGGTCAGCTCGTTACGATTGGCAAACTCCACATCTTCTTCACTAAAGTCGAGCTCCAGTTCTATCAAAGAGATAAAATTAAGCAGTTGAGTGCGCAGGTTAATTAACTCATTGGAGAAGCCACCCCGCATTTGCTGAAGGGCAACACGTCGGGCCGCTTCACTTTTTGAAGCAATTAAATCAGCCACTGCTTCGGCCTGCGATAAGTCCATCTTCCCGTTTAAGAAAGCACGTTGTGTAAACTCTCCTGCTGTAGCCAGTCTCGCTCCATTGCGTGTCAGCAATTGAAGCACCTGTTGCTGAATGTAAGGCGCTCCGTGACAGGCAATCTCCACAATTTCTTCACCGGTAAAAGAGTGCGGCGCCTTAAAAAGACTAACCAATACCTCGTCAATATCCTTATTACCATCGGTTATTGAACCAAAATGAATGGTATTGGCCTTTTGTTGCGACAACAGCTTCCCTTCTTTAGCCGGAACAAATACTTTCTCGCATATTGAAATAGCGTCGGCACCTGACAAACGAATAACTGCTATTGCCCCCATACCCTGAGCTGTTGATATGGCACAAATTGTATCTTTTTGGTCTTGCATTATTAACTCCTGTTCTTCAGTGAAAAATATCTGCAAATATAGTCAAATCATCCTTGGTAACAGCACCTGCTGTTGACATACATTAACAATCGGGCTATATTAAAAATGATTCGTCTTGCTGTTTTATATGTCTATTTTGAATAAATTTGCCACGATATAATTACTATACAATACTTGTTGGGAATACATAAATGAAGAACACCTATTTTGATTTGATTGAGCAAAGTTTTTACTTTCCTCAGGAGGGTTTTGATCTGAAAAACGATTACCTCACTTTTCATGGCGTATCGCTTAAATACCTGATTGAAAAGTATGGAACACCTTTCCGTTTTATCTATTTGCCAAAGATTGGCGACCAAATCAAAAAAGCACGAAACCTGTTTAATCGTGCCATTAAAAATAATGCCTATAAAGGGAAGTATCACTTTTGCTATTGTACAAAGTGTAATCACTTTAATCATGTGATAGACGAAGCCTTAAAGCACAAAGTCAATATTGAAACGTCATCGTCGTTTGACATTGACCTGATTCGTTATTTGCACAAAAAGGGGAAGATTAATAAAGAAATCATCACCATACACAATGGCTATAAAACGGATGAGTACCTTAAGAAAATCATTAAACTCCAGGAGGCCGGGTTTTCCAATTCGATTATTGTACTGGACAGTATCAATGAGTACGACCGCCTATTAAAGCTTAAAACGAAGCAAAAGCTGAAGATAGGTATCCGCATGGCTATTAATGAGGAAGCACAGTCGGCTTATTACACCTCACGATTAGGCATTCAGCACAAGAAAATACTTGACTTCTTTAAGGAGAAGATCAAAAATAATGATAAGATTGAGCTGAAGATGCTTCACTTCTTTGTGGATTCGGGTATTAAGGATACTCCATATTATTGGGGTGAATTCCAGAAAGCCCTTAAATTGTATGTTGAATTAAAAAAGGAGAGTCCCGACCTGGAATCATTCAACCTTGGCGGAGGATTTCCTATACGCAACCACCTGGGCTTTGAATACAACTACGAGTATATGATTCACGAGATCATATCGAATATTAAAAATGCCTGTACCAAAGAAAACGTGATGGAACCGGATATTTACACCGAATTTGGTAAATACACGGTTGGCGAGTCGGGTGCTATCATTTTTGAAGTACTGGAGCAAAAGCAGCAAAACGATACCGAGAACTGGTACATCATCAATAACAGCCTGATGAACACCATTCCGGATGCCTGGTCTATTCAGGAAAAATTCATCTTGCTTCCTGTTAATAAGTGGAATAACGAATATGGCCGTGCCAATATTGGTGGAATCAGTTGTGATCATTCTGACTATTATAACTCTGAGGACTTTAACCAGGAAGTACTATTACCCAAGTACAGTGATGATGATAAAGAACCTCTGTACCTGGGATTTTTCCACACCGGAGCCTACCAGGATTCGGTAAGTGGCTATGGCGGTATTAAGCACTGCCTGATCCCTGCACCAAAGCATGTTATTATTGATCGCGATGACACGGGCAATATTGTTGATACAGTATACCGTGAAGAGCAATCCGTGCGCGAAATGTTAGATATTCTTGGTTATTTGGAAGACTACGATGACTAGATTTTTCGGCGAATCAGAAGAAGATTATGTCTCTTTAGAAGAGGCCAATATCTTATT
Organism: Bacteroidales bacterium; assembly: GCA_022361295.1. GTDB lineage: Bacteria > Bacteroidota > Bacteroidia > Bacteroidales > Marinilabiliaceae > Carboxylicivirga. Next base: position 13,986 of record JAKSBD010000052.1, on the reverse strand, counting down.
ACAGTCTGTTCCTTATGACGGAACAAGTACGTGGGGCAAGGGTGCCGATAAGGGCTTTGAAGTGTTTTTGAATACGGTGCCCAACCTGGAGTTCTATGATATTGAAACAGATGCTCAAGTCTATAAACAAGGCATACATATACTGCCGGATATCAAGGAGCAGTCATCACCTGAAAAGGTATATCAATCGGTGCTTGAGAAAACGAAGGAACTGTTGAAACTAAATAAGTTTATAACTTTCTTTGGCGGGGAACATTCTGTATCCATCGGTATTATTGAAGCTTATCGTCAGAAATACAATAACCTGACTGTATTACAGCTGGATGCGCATTCCGATTTGCGCCCCTCCTATCATAACAGCAAATACAATCATGCATGTGCTTTGCACAAAGCCTCACAAACCACTAACCTGGTGCAGGTGGGCATTCGCAGCATGGATGTGGTTGAGAAACCATACCTCGACAAGAACAAATGCTTTTTTGCCGAAGAAATATATGGAACAGAAGACTGGATGGATAAGAGTATTGACCTTATGACCAATGATGTATACCTCACCATTGACCTTGACGCACTTGATCCGTCCATTATGCCATCAACCGGCACCCCTGAACCCGGTGGGCTGAGCTGGGATACATGTATCCGTTACCTGAGGAAAGTATTTGAGCGTAAAAATGTGGTGGGTTTTGACATTGTAGAGTTTGCGCCAATTGAAGGCTTACATGCACCTGATTTTTTGGTGGCTAAACTATATTACAAGCTATTATCCTATAAGTTCTGCCTCAGGTAAGAATTAATACCTTTTATTAGTCAACCACAGTTAATTCTGCTACACTTTAACAAATTATTCACTAATTCCGGCCCCTGGGTCCAGGTATAAGTCTTTCGTATATCCCCCCAGTAGGTTTACTCAATTATACTTGATAGTTCATTCATAATTTCGTCAATATTTATTCAATTATCATTGAACAAACATCGAAGGAACATCGAAGGAACTTTGAAGGAACTTCGAAGGAACTCCGTCAAATTATCGGGTTAGTTCTGGTCAATTCATGCAAATGATTACACATTTCACTGCAAGTAAACTTCTACAGTAGTTAATTGATGCTTGCAGCGGGTTGAATGAGCTAATGGGGAATACCGTAAGGCAGTTACGGGGATGGAACTGAAAGCCAGGTCAATTGATGCTTGCAGCCGGTTGGGTAAGCGCTGATACCCGAAGTTACACTTCGTACATTACGATTTATGCATTTTACTGACTGATGGCATCACTTACAGCTTCCACACCAATTGAGCATCCACGATTCGACGGTTAATCAATTCGACGATTCATCGGTTCCTCAACTAAAATCCCAAAGCATCCAGCATTTTTGCATTTAAACGCCTGTTCTGTCCTTTAAACGGATGGCAATGTATGTGGATGGCCGGGTTAAAATTCATCTCAATAATCGAATAATTATCGCCTGAAGCAGGTACACTGATGTCGTCAATCATCATATCAAGCCCGGTTACTTTTACATTCAGTGCCCTGGCTGCTTTAACAGCCACTTGTTTGTATGATTCATGTACCTCATCTGTAAAATCAATGCTATCCCCGCCGGTGCTTATGTTTGAGTTTTCGCGTAAAAAAACACTTTGTCCATCTGAGGGCACTGAGTCAAAACCCAGCCCCTGCGTTTCTAAAAACATGGCCTCTGCTTCTCCTTTGGCAATCTTCTCCAATGGGGTTTTATAGCCCTTACCACGCAAAGGGTCCAGATTCTTTGCATCAATCAACTGACTAATGGTCGATGTTCCATCGCCTACCACATTGGCAGGAACACGGTGCAGGATGCCAACCAGCTCATCATTAATTATAAACATGCGGTATTCACGACCGCTAACAAACTGCTCAATAAGAATGGTATTGTCATGATCAAAAGCCATATGAACAGCCCGCTCAAACATAGCTTTGTCACGATTGTCTTTTAAGATACTGATGCCAAGCCCAAAGTTGGTTGACTTAGGCTTAATAACAACAGGCTTGTTTAAGTAGAAATCATAAGCCGAAAGCGCCAGCTTCACATCGGTGTATTCCTTGCCCGGAGGTGTGCTGATGCCTGCGCTTTCAAGCACCTTTTTCGTCATTACCTTGTTTTCCATCAGCAACACACTGGCATAATTATCGAGCGATGTGCGTGTAGCCTGCATCACATACTGTGTATTGTCGCCCTTTGACAACCTGACAAAGTTCTCACTTCGGTCCATTATATCAATGCCGACACCTCGTACCAATGCATCTCTTAAAAGCAGCTGTGTTGATAACTCCATGTCCTCCAGTCCATAGAAATTATAGGTTTTTTCAGCGCTCTTATCAAGGTACTGCTTTGCTTTTTTCAAGTTCCAGCTTATGAAGTTATCGGCTTTTAATTCCTTTAGCATAACAACTGCCGGCCGGGATTCCTTGTTGTGCACCAACTCCTTCAGCACATTGAAGCTTGAGCGGTAACGGTCGTTCAACAAATCCCCGGTTGTTTCTTCAATTTCATTAAACATGTTTATCAATGCATCCTGTAAAAGAACTGCTTCATTATTATCATTCATTAGATGAACGCCATCATCCAGGATAAAAGATGCTGCTTTTTCATGATTGGCATATGCTATCGTTTGAATCGCCTCATCAAAAACATTAGCTTCGGGCTTAATCAGGCAATACAGTAAAAACTGATGTATGATACGGGCATGATGAATATCGACTCCTGTTTTTATAAAAGGATTCAGGTCCAGCAAACGCACTTCAAGGTGCGATATGGTTTTTCCTTCATCCAATGATTTTAACCGTATACTGGCGTAATTCTCTTTGGCTTGTGATATAAGACCATCATCAATGGCTTTATTAATACTTTGATGGTAACCTTCAAAAGTATTGTAATTAAGACACAGGTTTTCTTTATTACGGTAACCACACATACTGTTGCGCATGGAACCGGCATATTTCAGATGAAAAGCATCATCCTGCAATTGAGGAAGTAAATTAACACACTCATTGACGTACGAGCGGTGCACCACTGGGCTGTTACCAAGCAAGGCTATTAAAAACCAGCGGTAACGCTTAAAGTTACGCAAGGTTTTCAGGTAAACCTGTTCACGAAACGTTCCATAGCTATACGTACAGCCTTCTGTTGAATCGTACATATGTTTTAACACCTGCTCGTCAAAAGAAACGTTAAAGTGTACGCCAGACAAAAGTTGCTTCTTTCTGCCATAGTTTTTAGAAAGGTACACACGGTATTGTTCCATATCTGCGCCTTCGGCATCAAACTTTGCAATTGGAATATCTTCATCCAGGCATGGCAACTTGGGCGGTGCACTCTGTGGCCACAACAACTCATTATCTAACTTAATACTTACCTCATCGTGTAAAGTTTCCAGAAATCCCAACGCTTCTTCCACACTATTGCGAACCGGCGTTATTAACTCAATCTGGCTTTCGGAGAAATCGGTGGTAATATAAGGGTGCTCACGTTTGTTACCAAAAACCTGAGGATGGGGCGTTTGAGCAAGGTTTCCCTGCAAATCAACGCGGACGTTTTCTTTCTCAAATCCAAACCCTCCTTGCAACAGATGAGGATTTACATGCTTACTTATAATGTGATTAATATTTATCCAATCGTTCTCCATAATTAAGCTTTTTTTAGCCATTTAAAGTTTAGGTAGTAATAGGCAGAAGTTACTAAAATGCCACGAAAAAAGGTACTGATAAAAATAGCATACCAAATACCTTCTACCCCAAAGCGATGCGGCTGTGACAGCCAGATAGCCATAGGTACACGCACAACGGTCATAATAATATTAATAGCAGCCGGGTAACGTGTTTTGCCAACCCCGTTAATAACACCCGAACCGATCATTTCAACACACATAAATATTTGTGATAAACCTACAATACGCAGGTATGATGCACCAATAATTACCGTTTCAGTATCTTGCACAAACCAACGCACCATCTCCTCAGAGAAAGTAACAAACAACACGGTCATCAGTGCTCCGAAGGCTATGGCCAATACTAAGCCGGATTTATAGCCCCTGTTAACGCGGTTATATATTTTTGCCCCGAAATTCTGACCGGTAAATGACATAATGGCACCATTTAATCCTCCAACTGTCATAAAAGTCATGGCTTCTATCTGTAAACCTATTTTTTGTGCTGCAATGGCATCACTCCCAAATCCGGCTACAATTTTCGCCATTATAATTGCTATCACAGAAAATATCATGTACTGAACCGATGGCGGTAGGCCGAGTCTGGCCAGTTTCATGGTCTGATGAAGCGATAGTTTCCATTGCCTGCTTACTCCTAAAAACAAGCGCCAACGCTGAGATACGAAGATGAATGCGGCAATAAACTGTGCTATTAAAGTCGCCAATGCGGCTCCGGTAACCCCCAGGTCTAATACAAAGATCAATAGCGGATCGAGAATAATATTAATAATCACCCCAATCAATGTAATTTGAAATGGTTTGCGTGAATCGCCTCTTGCGTTACTATTCCCGGTAAACAGGCGTGTAGTAAAAACAAAAAACAAACCCATAGAAGCCAGCCTCAGGTAGCCATGTGCCATGGTTTCTGTTTGCGCGTTATTCAACTCAAAAAAACCTATTAGCTGAACATAGCCCAGTTGAATTACAGTGAGATACACAATGGTGAGCATAAAAACACCTGCAAGGGCATTAATGGCTATTTGCCTGGCTTTATTTTCGTTTTTATCTCCTATGGCATGTGATACGGCTATATTATTACCAACCATCACAATAGATGCAAATGCCCATCCCAGATGAAGAAAGAATCCTGAAGTACCAACAGCAGCAACAGCTTCTGACCCAAGCTTACCCACCCACAGCATATCTGTAAAGTTGTAGGCAAACTGCATAAACGATGAGCCTATAATGGGAATTGCCAACTTAATAATATTGGAAAGAACGGGACCTTGTGTTAAATCTTTTTGCATAGTAAAATTGTCAGCAATCTATTCGGGACTCTGTCTGATCTATAATGATGCCACGATTGAATAAAAGGAGCATTTTAACATCCTGTTAAGACGACCTCCGTTATTTTTCATTTTTAAAGTGCTCCATATCATTCAAGTGCAGATCCAGGGCTCGAACCGATATCTTAATTTCCCAGCCTGACAGAAGCAGGGATATAATCAGTAACAGCAAGCCTAAACCAAAAGCATAAGCTGCCGGTTCAAACACTTCAACATAAATTAAGAACATGGATAATACACAAAACATTAAACTGGCAACACCCAGCAATTGCATATTTTTTATCAGGTATAGTCTTTTACGCAGGTTGATGATCTGATCGAGTAATACCTGGTCGGGATTCGCCTTTAGCTTTTCATACAACTGACGAACCAGGGCTGCATAACCCAGAAAACGGTTGGTATAAGCTAAGAGGATTAAAGAAACTGCTGAGAACAGTAAGGCAGGTGTTGTTAATGTTAAGGCTTCCATATACTTTTTTATGCAACAACCTGCTAAAACCTGCATTGTTCGATGGCAGGCTGTGTTTTAACAAAGTTTAAGCTAAAGCAAAGGCAATAGTTCCGCTATAGATTCCTTCTCGCAGAAATTTTCTGAGCTTACCTTCCTAGTGACTACCTCATGCTGCCACGTGGTATGAAACGGTATATGTACACCCCAGCCTCCTATTTCGAGCACGGGTAAAATATCTGACTTTAAAGAATTACCCACCATCAACAGTTCCTTTGCCTCAATATCCAGGTGCTTTAACAGCGATTGGTATGCCTCAGGCGTTTTATCGCTCATCACCTCAATATGATGGAAATACTTTAAGAGACCCGACTTTTTTAACTTACGTTCCTGATCAAGCAGGTCGCCTTTGGTAGCAACAATTAACTTGTATTTACCCGATAGTTGCTGTAATACCTCCTCAACTCCATCTAAAAGCTCAACGGGCTTGTTCAGCATCTCTTTACCTATCTCTATTATCGCATTGGTTTGACGTGCACTTGTTTGAAATCCTGATAACAGATTAGCTGTTTCAATCAGCGAAAGCATAAAGGCTTTGATGCCATAACCATATATAGGCATATTGTCCATTTCCACATCAAACAGAATACGAAGCACTTCGTCCCTTGGTGCATATGCACTCATCAACTCAACAAATTTTAATTCTGCTTCCCTGAAAAATGTTTCATTCACCCATAAGGTGTCATCCGCATCAAATGCAATAACCTGTATTCCGTTAATCTGTTCCACTACTTATCCAATTAAATGAAGCAATATGCTATAACACTGCAAAGATATTGATAAGAACCAACTAATTGCCATCAGAAGATTTTAAAGATTTTAAGTATAAAAGTGCCTTGTCTTATTACTTTTGTAAAAAATTAGAACGATGGCTAAAAAGAAAAAATGGAAAAACCTGGATGGCGTTGTGTTTTCAACCAATCAGGATTTTGACTATCAATATAATGAAGATGAACAGGATGAAACCTTAGCAGCCAACGAGCAGGACTTACGGGTGATGCTGGACAAAAAGCAACGCGGTGGTAAAAAGGTGACCCTGGTAACAGGCTTTATTGGTCATGAAGATGATTTAAAGGACCTTGGCAAATTCCTGAAAAGCAAGTGTGGCGTTGGTGGGTCTGCCAAAAATGGCGAGATACTGATACAGGGCGACTTCAGAGATAAAGTGGTTGATTTGCTAAAGGCTGATGGTTATAAAGTGAAGAAATCAGGTGGTTGATTTCATTTGAACTGTTTAGGAAAAAGTTTAATCCCGCAGACAGCCTTTTTTATTTTAGGCTTAATCTGCGGGATTTGTTTTTAATCTATTTGAAAAGCCTGCATTTGGGCGTAGCTTAATTGAAACTCCAGCTCGGCATTAAGAGCATTTTCAATAGCTTCGTAATAAATCGACTGTTCCATCATGTATTCCAGTATGGTAATCTGGCCGGCCTCCAAGGCTGTTTCCAGTAAGGAAGCATTACTCAAGGTGGTTAACGATTGACGATAATTATTCGCGACAACCTGTCTGCTTTTGGCTTTCGTATACAAAGATTTTAATCCATGATACATTTTCAACCGTCTATCTGTCAGTTGATTTTCAGCGGCCCGGGTGTTTAGTTTAGCCTGCTTAACCGTATTTTTGTTTTCCCAGAGCGGAATTGTCAAACCAACATTCACCCCTCTGAACTTATCTACTTCTCCACTTTCTGCACTATAGCCTCCGCTTAACTTTGGCAGACTCAAAGCCTTGTTTAGCTTTTCCTTATACCTGTTAGCTTCCACATCTTCATGCAGGCTTTGAATCTCTGGTATAATATCGGCATTAGTGGTAAACCACTCATCAAAATCAGCCGGCAACAACACATTCGGCCAATCATTGAGTGAGATATCAAGTTGTTTACCCCCATTAATACTTTGCAGACGTTCAAGCAATAAGTCATATTCCGACTGCAGCTCTGCCAGCTTATTTTGTGAATTTAACAGGTTGATATCTGCCTTATTTCGCTCCAGTATATTAACATCTCCTTCATCAAACTTTGCATGAAAAGAGGTGGCTATAACTGTTGCATGCTCCAATCGCCGGGTATATTCTTTTAACAATGCTTTTTGGTATAGCATACGATAAATAACACGCTGAGCATCGAGCATAACTATATTATAAGCACTTAAATAATCGCGCTCAGCCTTCTCATTCATACTTTCGGTCATCTGCTTCCGGCAGCGATAGGCCGTTGGAAAATCAAAACTCTGCCGTATATGAAACTCTTGTTTATTGCCAATTTGACTTGTGTTTCCCCATTGATAAATATATTCAACCTGCGGATTAGACGGATTTAACCCGGTTTTATTCCCAACAATTATGGCATCTGTTTGGGCTCGCAAGGACTTTAAGGAAAAGTTATTTTGCTCTATTGTTTCCAGTATTTCAGAAATGGTATTCTGGGCACTACTCAAAACAGTAAAGCATGTATAAGCAATTAAAAGAACGAATAATCTCATGATTCACCTCCTTTCTTCGATTGATCTTTTTTCTTTTGTATGAGTGAGTAAACAATAGGAATAACATACATATTCAATAATGTTGAAGTTAATAGTCCACCAAGAATCACTTTGGCCATCGGACTTTGTATTTCATTACCTGGCTTATCACCATTTAAGGCCAGTGGTATTAAGGCCAAAGCTGCTGTCAGTGCTGTCATCAAAATAGGGTTCAAACGATCGACAGAGCCATTAATGATCACATCTTTGGCATTAAAACCATTATTTGCCATTGACTGATAATTGGAAACAAGTAAAATACCATTACGCGTTGCTATACCAAACAAGGTGATAAAACCTATGATGGCAGGAATACTGATTATGCCGGAAGTAAGCTTAATGGCAAAAACACCGCCAATAAGCGCCAGTGGCAAATTCAATAATATAATACCTGCCAACTTTGCGTTTTTAAACTCCTGGTACAACAATAGAAAAATGATACAGATAGCTAAAACAGATGCTAACATTAAGGTTTGTGAGGCTTTTGCTTCACTTTCAAACTGACCACCGTATTCGATTCGATAACCATCAGGGAGAACCAGGTTTTCCTTAGCGGCTGATTTAATATCATTGACAACGCTTCGTAAATCGCGTCGCGCCACATTAGCCGAAACTACCAGTTTGCGCTGCACATTTTCACGGCTCACCATACCCGGTCCTGCTGTTGATGTAATGACAGCCACTTCCTCCAATGGAATTTTCTTACCGTTACCGGCATCAATCAGCGCTTTCTTCAGGCCTTCTATTGAATTGGTATAGTCATGATTAAACCTTAGTAACAAATCAAAACTCATTTGTCCTTCATAAATATCGGCCAGCTTTTCACCTGCAAAGGCCACATCGATGAACTCATTAAACTCATTCATGCTAATTCCGTAGGAAGCAAGCTTTATACGATCGGCTTTTACCTGTATTTGCGGCACTTCGGTTTGTTGCTCTACATTTACATCAACCAGGCCATCTATATCAACAATAGCCGCCTTTAATTGATTACCCAGTGTATAAAGCTGACTCAGATCCTGCCCAAATATTTTAATGGCAATATTCGCCCGTGTCCCCGATAGCATATGATCAATACGATGACCAAGTGGCTGCCCTACAGTTGTTGCAACACCTGGCACATTAGCCAGCTTATGACGAACATCCTCCATAAATACTTCCTGTTCACGTTCGCCTAGCACAAAGTTCACATCAATCTCAGCACTGTTGGTAGTTTGCGAGTGCTCATCCAGTTCACCTCGTCCGGTGCGGCGTGCAGTGCCGGTCACCTCCGGAATGGCTAAGAGCTCACGCTCTATTAAGTTACCCAAATCATTACTCTTTTCCAGTGATACACCCGGTTGACTGACTGCAGATATAGTTAATGCCCCTTCATTAAACTCAGGCAAGAAACTTCTTCCCATTGTACTCATAACAATAATGGCACCTGCAAACAATACAATACTTCCGGTAAGGAAACCGCTTTTATATTGAAGGGCCCAATGGAGTGACCTTGAATATGTTTTCTGAAGGTAACTTATCAATCGGCTATCCTTTTTCTTTGCGGACAGATACTTTTCATCTGATAGCAATAAACGACACAACAAGGGGGTAATTGTCATTGCTATTATTAGTGACATAAAAAGAGATACGATGTAGGCAATACCTAACGGTCGTAACATGCGTCCTTCCATACCAGATAAAAAGAACAAAGGAATAAACGCAACAATTATAATAAGTGTTGCATTTAATATTGATGCCCTTATCTCCTTTGATGCCTCATAAACAATTGTAACAGATGCTTTTCGCTCACTTCGCGGCAATTGATAATTCTGCCTTAAGCGTTTATATACGTTCTCCACATCAATAATGGCATCATCAACCAATGAGCCAATCGCAATGGCCATACCACCTAAGCTCATAGTATTGATATTCAGATTGAGGTATTTCAATGTAATAACAGCACCTAAAAGGGAAAGCGGAATTGCCAGTAAGGAGATAGCCGTGGTTCGGAAGCTACCTAAAAAGAGAAACAGAATGACAATTACAAAAATACCACCTTCAATTAATGCTCGTTGTACATTATTAACTGATGTTTCAATAAAATCAGCCTGTCTGAATATTTTTGTATCAAGCCTTACATCAGCGGGTAAGGTTTCTGCCAAAACATTGAGGTTCTCTTCTATCCTTTGTGTTAACTCCAGTGTATTTGTATTCGGTTGCTTTGAAATGGATAGTATCACTGCTGATGTTGCATTTTGAGATGCATAACCCAATTTAACAGCGGGCTCTACCACCACCTCAGCCACATCGTGAAGGTATATAGCCTGACCTTTATTATGCCTGATCAATGATTGCCCAAGCACTTCTACATCTGAGCTACGCCCCAGACCACGGACAACATACTCATTACCAAACTCCCGTATAACGCCACCTGTACTATTCTTACTCAAGCCTTTACATATTTCAGCCAACTCATCTAATGACACACCATAATGCATCATTTTTAAAGGATCAGCCAATACCTTATATTGCTTGTAATCACCACCAATAATTGTTACCTGAGAAACACCGCCGGTTGCCAGCAATAGTGGCTTCACCTGCCAATCGGCCAAAGTACGCAATGTCATGTCATCGGTACTATCAGCCTGCAAACCAACAAACAACACTTCACCCATTACACTTGACTGCGGTGCCAAAACCGGCTGTGAAATACCCAATGGCATTTGTCCTGCCAGGGTAACCAGTTTTTCACTCACAATCTGACGTGCTTTAAACACATCGGTTCCCCAATCAAACTCAACCCATACAAATGAAAAGCCGTGTGAACTGGCCGATCGCACACGGCGAACATCTGTAGCTCCATTAACAGCCGTTTCAATTGGAAACGAAACCAGGCGCTCTACCTCTTCAGTTGCCATTCCATGCGCATCAGTCATTACAACAACTGTTGGTGCTGTTAAATCAGGAAAAACATCAACATCCATATCACTTGCCGTATATAATCCAGCCAGCATAAGAACAACTGCTCCTAACAAAACGATTAGTTTGTTATGTAGCGAAAATTTTATAATTGAATCTAACATAACTTCGTCTCTTAATGAACATGTCCGGCATGTGGGTCAACACTATTCGATACGGCAGCCAGTTTAACAAAAGTGGCACCTCGTGTTGCAATTCTCTCATTGGCATTTAAGCCTTTTGTAATGACATATGATTTTCCATCTGTAGCTCCAGGCTGGACCTGCTGCCTTTCAAATAATTCAGGCGTTAACTGAGTATAGACAAAATACATTCCCTGTATTTCAATCAATGCTGTTTTAGGAACAACAATATCATCATGAGAGCCATCAGTTCGCAGATATACATTTGTGAAACCACCCGCTGTCAGACTTTGGGTATAATCTACTTCTATTGATACTGGTAACAAATACCCATCCTCATCAACAGCCTGCCCTACTGAAACGATACGTCCATTTAAATCATCTAAAGAAACAACTGCTCCATTGTTTAATTCAATATTGGCATCATATAGTGTATTAAGATGCTTAAGGTGCTTAGGGCGAACCATAGCTTTTAGCAACATTCTCTTTGATTGCACAACCGAAAACAATGGTGTTCCCGCTTCAACATACTCGCCATTTTCAACTAACAACTTATAGATGTTACCATCTGACTTAGCCGCGATTTTTTCGCCGCTTAAACTAACAGTACTTTGCTGGTTAGTCCATTGGTTTTTAGCATTATCAAATCGTGCCTTTGATTCCTGAAGTTGTTTATCTGAAATAATCTTTTTCTCATTCAATCGCTTATTCCGTTCGTATGTTTCTTTGGTGGTTTCATATTCCACTTTAGCCTCCTGAAGACGAATAAGTGCATTATTATCAGTTAATCCCTGCCCTGAAACCGTCATGAGCCGTTCATTGGCTTTCACTGTTTGTCCTGCTGTAACAATATCTGACGAGAATTGCACAAAGCCATTAGTTTTCGATGAAATAATATACTGACTAAGTGGTGAAAAACTGACTTTTGCACCTGCCTTTATTACATTGCCAAAACGCTTTACCTCCGGTTTTTGTGTCATAAAATCAACTTTCCAGGCCTGTTCTTTAGTAAAACTGATACCATTAGCAGAGCTCGGAACTGCAGCTTCAGCCAGGTGAACTGCATCGTGCTGATCTTTATATACTTCAACATTAAAGATGGAAACTTTCTGTTTCTTCTCCTGAGACGTCAATGTAAACTCAAGGCGTCCAACTCCGGCTGTTTGCGGTTGTATTACTATTTTAAATATCCCGTCCTGGACAGGTTTATCACTTTTTACCTTTATGCCTTTTTGCCCTATTATTAAAGCCACTTCAAGGTCACTGGCCTTAACAGGCTTAAAAGAGCTTAAATCGGTAAAATGAATAATCAACTGGGAATTTGCTCCAACAGCTAATGGTTCTGCATCTGCAAATACCTCAATGTTTTTCGAATAACCTGTATAAGGAACGGTAATATCATCGTGCGAGTGACCACCATTGTGCTGCTGTTGACCACAAGCTACTAATAATGCCATGCTCAATACACAGGCTAAATATTTAATATGTTTCATAAAATTATAATTGTAATTCAATCTAATTTCCACGAAAACGACACCAACAGTAAATAAACTTACTGTTGGTGTCTTACATCTGTTATCACTTTAATTGTGATCGTGATCATGATCATGTCCATGTTCGTGATCATGCTCGTGTGTTTCTTCGTGCGTTTTGCTTTCGTCTTTTGTAGCACAGCTGTCTTTGCTGCATTTGGAACAATCGTGTTCTTTCACCTCAAAAGCTTCCTGCGCTGGCGCTTCATGTTCATGAGCTTCATGAACAGTACCATCTGCATGCACATGTGTGCCTTCTTTTTGATCTGCTTTTTTTGTTCCGCACGATGATAGAATTAAGGCTGATACAGCCAGAATAAAAAGTAATTTTTGCATGATTCAATAGATTGAATTAGATAAATAATAGAATAGTCCAATACCAATAGCTTCACTACTGGTATTGAAGTTGTTTAAAGTTATATGGAAAATCTGCGAGTAACATCTTGATTCCATTGGCTTCTGCTAATTTTTATTCCGTAGGTTAGGCTATGCAATTAAAAATTGAGCCTTGCCACTGAAAATCAATACGTCACTCTCGAAATTCCCCTACAACATTAATCAACTTCATTGGTTAATGTCTTAAACTTAAAATCATGCGAAAACAGGCGGTGCCCGAAGCGGGACCGCATAATTGTATCCCTCCAGGAGTCGCTGAGGGTAATATACGGATTCGTTGTTGATAACTTCTTTAACAGGCTCCTGAATTTGTAAGAAAGTATTGTCTATAACCAGGACTGCTATTAATACCTGCGTCTTAGAATTGACAGGCTGTACATCAAAATGACAAGCTTCATGTGGTTCATGAGAATGTGAATGCTTCACCTTCTCATCACTTTTATGTGAATGTGAATCATGAGAATGATGGTGATGCCCATCGCCTGAGTGATGATGATGGTGATTTACCGAATCATCGGCACAGAATACAGCAATTAAATTATTAACAATATCCAGGTGATGATGATGCGGAATAACGTTATGAGCGAACACAACACTGTATATCGCTAATAATAAATACGCTATTTTATTCCTGAGCCTGATCATCATTGCAAGTTTAGTACAAAAAAATCAAACTAAAAATATTTTAGAAAAACATTAACAGCTCTGAACAAGACTCTTTAGTGTTCGAAAAGAAGTTTTACAAACGTATATACCTATGCATCAAGGGAATCAACTCTCCTCCTTTCGAAGGAGGAGAGCTGATTTACAGCTTGCAAATTACTATAATTGTGAACCTTGAGATCTTTTCGTACACTCGTGGACAATACTGAGAACTGTATAAAGGAGGTGAGAAATGAAAAATGAAGCGGTTTCCGGCGTTG
>JAKSBD010000026.1 GCA_022361295.1 Bacteroidales bacterium | reverse complement strand
GCAAAACTTTTTAGTGGCTTGGGTAGCGATAAAAAATAATTGGCTGTTGCACGTGTAAATGCAAAATCAAAGAAGGCAATCATATCCGTTTTATATGCTTTCAAAATTCCCATGTTCACTTTTTGCATAATAAAACGACGGGGCCCTTCCTTTGTATCCTCCACGAGTTCAAAGTGTAACTTCATGTACGGACTTGATTCGAAGATGTTGATATAATAAAATTTGACAGGATGCGTAATAAACCACTTCACAATACCGCTAAACACCTGCTTGGTATTTTCTTTCTGATCTTCAGTCAAAATATTTACACATTGCTCTTCCACCTCGAACATCAGCTGCTTGTAAATGTCTATTATTAACTGCTCCTTATTATTGATATGATGATACAATGTACCTTTAGCAATACCAATTCGCTCAATTAACTCATTCACTGAAGCAGCGAAACCTTTTTCAACAAAAAGCTCCATCGCTCCCTGATATATATCGTTCTTCTTACTCATAATTTCTTTAAATTGACTCACGAAGTTAAAATAAAAAAGTATACGCATAAAAAAACTGCTTCCAAATCATTGAAAGCAGTTTTATTATGTTGTGTTATTTTACTTTTCCAGCTCTTTCCAGGCCAAAGCACTTGCACCAACAATAGCCGCATCTCCGGCATCAAGTTTAGAAGGCAACAACTTAATTTTATCCTTGAATATTGGCAACACATGGTTTTCAATACTCTCTTTAGTTGGCTTCAAAATTAAATCGCCGGCAGCCATCGGACCACCAAATAAGAAAATAGCCTCAGGGCTTAAGTGGTGAATGGTATCAGCTATACCCTGCCCCAAATACAGACCAGTCAATTCAAAAACTTCCAATGCTACCTTATCATCGGCCACCGCAGCATCATAAATCATCTTGGAAGTTAAATCATTATAGGTATGATTAGCCAAAGGACTATCAACTGCATTGTATTTTGCCAATAATTCAAAAGCTGTACGCTTCATTCCCGGAGCGGAACAATACGCTTCCAGGTGACCATAAGCGCCACATCCGCATAAACGACCGTTCGGCACCAATGTTGTGTGTCCGCACTCACCAGCAAAGCCATCGTGCCCATACACAAGGTCACCATTAACAACTACACCACTACCAACACCTGTACCAAGCGTATACATGACGAAGTTTTTCATGCCTTTGGCTCCACCGTATATCATTTCACCAATTGCAGCCGCATTGGCATCGTTTGTTAATGCAATAGCCTCAATATTTGGGAAATGACCACGTAATAAACGAACTACAGGCACAACTCCTTTGAATGATAAATTAGGTGCAAATTCAATTGTACCACTGTAATAGTTACCATTAGGGGCACCTACACCAATACCTACAATCTCAATATCTTCATTTAATAATTTAGCATTGGTGATTAATTTATTAATTGCCGAAGCCAAATCATCTATATATACATTAATATCTCCATGCGAAGGTGTAGAAATACTATCTTTCGTTAAAACATGTCCTAACTCATCAACAACACCTATGGCAGTATTAGTACCACCTATATCCACGCCAACAGATACTTTTTTCATTTGATTAGTTTTTAAATTGTTATGTTCTTATATACAACCATGACTCTCCGGATTACAGAAAGTCATGGTATAAAATACTCTATTTTTTAAAATTACTCTACCGGAATATCCGTGTTTACATTCTTACTACCAATTAATGCATAGTATAACAAGTATACCAAACCTAAGAATGGCACCCAGTAAGAAACCATATATCCTGTATTGTCAGCAACAGCATTTTGAATAAGTGGTAAAATTCCACCACCGACTACCATTGTCATAAAGATACCTGAGGCAGCAGCCGTAAAGCGACCTAAACCTTCAACAG
>JAKSBD010000325.1 GCA_022361295.1 Bacteroidales bacterium | reverse complement strand
GAGCGCTTGTGGATATCTACAAACACCAAAAAAGCAAAAAGTGAGCGCTTGTGGATACCCACAAACACCAAAAAAGCAAAAAGTGAGCGCTTGTGGATACCCACAAACACCAAAAAAGCAAAAAGTGAGCGCTTGTGGATACCTACAAAGGCCAAAAAAGCAAAAAGTGAGCACTTGTGGATACCTACAAAGGCCAAAAAAGCAAAAAGGAGCGCTTGTGGATACCTACAAGGCCCCAAAAGTAAAAGGGAGCGCTTGTGGATACCTACAAGGCCAAAAAGCAAAATGAGCACTTGTCGATATCGACAAACACCTACCAAACAAAAAGGAGGCTTTGTCATAACCGACAAACCCCCTACTTCATCCTTTATTTTCGTAAATTACTATCTATAAGTGGGCTGAGGTCGAAATTCAAAGTCGAATTCAGGTTAATAGTTCGTTAAGTCTTTTTTACCAATTGAAAAACAGACATTTAAGCTAATTAGCTTATTTTGTGGAAAACACTATCTTTCAATAACTTGCAAATCACTCTTATATCCATTGTCTAAAGTCTAACAATCTATTGACAATTACGCTCTATCCAATATTACAGTTTTCCTCTATAAATTAAGGTTAAGCTGAACCCCGGCTTTTATCCAACGTCCCGGCTGCACCACATTGCCCAGGTCGTAAAAAGCCTTATCAAAAACATTGTTGGCATCAAGAAAAATCTTGTATGTATTTGCCGACCACTGCAAACGCAGGTCCGTTAACCAGAAAGGTTCATAATCTGTACGAACCTCTTCATACGAACCATCAACATAGGCGATGTAATCACCTTCTCTATCCTGGTAAAGTGTGTTAACCGACAAACCTAGTCTATCAATTAATCTTAAATGCAAACCTATATTTAACTTGTGCTTTAAGTAATCCTCAACATAAGCCGATTCGTAATTATCGGGCATAGTTTTATCCTGATCAATATGGGCATACCCAACTTCAATGCTCTTTAGTGGTGTTTTACCAATTAGCTCATCAAAATTGACACGTCCCTGCGCCTGAATACCCAGTGAGTTAACATCAGACAGGTTACGCGTTGAATATTCAGCGTCACCAGGAAGACGTCCCCAATCAATTAAATTTTCACCCTGACGGTAATAAACACTTGCCTGACCATTAAACCAGTTATTTACTGTTTTCAAACCAACTTCATATGTTAGGGCCTCCTCTGGCTTCAGGTTAGGATTACCAATATTGGTAGGGCCATCATAGAATAAATCGGTAAATGTGGGCATGCGCAATGTTTTATTAAGGCTACCAAAGAACTTTACTTCATCAGTCAACCAATAGCTCACGTCAAGGCCGGGAAAGAAATCTACATCATGCCCAAGGCCTGTATTATAATTCATCAGTACGCCTGCTGAAACTGAAAAGCGCTCATAGGTATAAACATGCTCAATAAATGTGGAAACATTTGTACGCTGGTATGACTTTGTAAACTCAGCATCTTCACCAGGCACATCAATGGGTTTATCCATATCATAACCCAATACATTACTCCATACATTTTCACTTCTCACTTCGCCACCAACCGATGTTTTTCCGGCAATCCATGGAATAACAGCATTGAAACTTCCGCCAAACACATCGGTTAGGTGGTAGTTGTGGGTTGAATACCATGATGCCGGGTTATCGCGAAACAGCTCAAATCTGTCCTGATGACGTCGCCAGTATAAGGCTGGTGTCACTTTTACTTTATCACCAGCTGTTAGTTTTAATGATGCGAAAGTTGTTTTATTTTGCTCAAACTGATTGGGATAAACAGGTGTATAAAAGGCATTAGCACCAAATTCCTTATCATTATGTCCCAATTGAAAATCCAGCTTTTCCTGGCCAAAATCGAACTGCCCCTGGTAGAAGATACTGTGATTTTTAAAGTCGGTATTATCAATATACCCATCACTTGAGGCAACATTGGCAGCTATGTAGTTTTTTAGTTTACCCGTTTTAACAGTTACATTGGTTGAAGCATTATAAAGACCATGTTCTCCTCCCAAAACATTTACGGTTACATTATCCTTTGTTTTAGTACCAGTCACAAAATTAATGGCTCCACTAAAAGCTCCCGGACCATAAACACGCGCACCTGGTCCTTCCAGTATTTCAACACGTTCAATACTCTGAATATCGACCGGCAGATTTAAGCTCAGGTGACCCGTTTGCGGATCTGTTACATTAACACCATTGAAAAGAATCATGACCTGGTCAAACGAGCCTCCGCGAATACTAACATCGGCCTGGATTCCCAATGGCCCACGTTGACGCACATCAACGTTCATGGCATACTTTAATAAATCCTGAACGCTGTATACCGGCAGTGCTTCAATCTCCTTACGGGGTATAACATGCAATACACGCCCCACTTCGGAGTATACCGATGTCGTGCGACGGGCCGATACTTCTATCTCTTCAATATTTATTTTTTTATTTATTGAAGCTGTATCTGTTTGGGCAAAAGTTTGCTGAATACCTAATACACTAAAATATACTGCAGCCAGCGCTCCTATTTTCACCACTCTTTTAATACTGTTAAAAACAGCGTAATTCTCTCCATTCCAATGCTTAAAGCAATGACTACTCTTTTTTAATAAATGAATTGTCTTCATAATTTGTTTAATAATTTTTAAAAACTGCAAAGGTATAAGAATAATAAGGGCAAAATGTTTACCGAAGCCTTTTAATCCGCAATATGCATTCGAAAAACTATTAGCCTGAGTTCGATTTAAATTTCGACCACAGGTTATTACATCGAAATTCCTTCAAAACAAGTCACTTTGTTGTTTCATCTCACCTTCAATGTTCATTACGACATTCTAACACATAATCCGGGTTTAAAACAATCTTTTCGCAGATTTTTAAAGCCACACGATTTTGCTTATTTTAGCCACTACTTTAGATTAAGCTAAGACAACGAATCTAACTGCTGTTTTAAAAGACAATCTGTAATAACGAAAATCCTGACATGAAACGATTTATATTTCCAATTTTAATATCCTTTTTAATCCTGTCAATAAGTAGTGCTCAGCATTATAAGGGACAAAATAAATCGCCACTTAAAAATGGTGTGCCATTCATTAAAGAATATGGAGCCAAAAACCTGAATGAATTAAAGCTGACCAATAAGCATGGCTTTGTTCAAATAACTTCATGGGAAAAAGAAATAATTGAAATTGAGGTCAACGCTAATATTGAAACCACCAGTACAATAGAAGCTGAAGAAATTTTAAAGTTAATTGAGTTTAATGACCGTATTTACTCCAATAAACTGGATATTAAAACTGTATTTCTTGACGATTTCTTCTCCAACTATCCCTTCTCAATTAACTACTTGGTAAAAGTACCTGCCCGACTCAATTTAACGATCAACAACTCTATTGGTGATGTAAAGGTTGATAGCATCGGAGGAAAAGTTAATCTTATACATAGCTATGGAAACCTTGAACTAAAGAGGTTGTCTGCTGAGAAGGAACATCATTTAAAATTATCTTTTGTCGAAGGTCTTATTGATACGTTTGGAATTGCAAAAGCTGATTTTTCAAATAGCACATTAAACATCAGTAACGGAACCAGCCTTAAGGGTAAAACAAGTTACTGCATGGCCAGTTTCAATGATATACAATCAGCAGACATTCAATCATTCACAGATCGCTTAACCATTACCAATGCAGATAGCATTAAACTATCTGGCTCCCAATTCATAGGGAAATTTGAACAAGTAAAAACCTATGTGTTTTGTGAGTTGGAAAAAGGAAAATTACTGATTGATGTAGACGAATCCATTAAGAATGTTAACATCTCCAATAAGCGTGTGAATACTACTTTAACCATTCCGCACTCCGTTTCATATCTGATCAATGGTGAGGTTTCTAACGGAACATTCATTCACCCAAATCCTCAGGAGCTGCAATTGATTAAAGAAAATGGCAACGTGACATTTTCCGGATTGATTGGTAATGAAAACAGTGAGTTAACAAACATCATCCTGTTTAACAAAGAAGCATCAATAACGATTAAAAACTAACAATATATGTCAACGCCCGATCGATTATTTAAGTTAAGAAGTCATATGGCCACACTTGGTGTGGATGCTTATATTATTCCAAGCTCAGATCCTCATTTAAGCGAATACCCGGCAGAACATTGGAAATTCAGAGAATGGATTTCAGGTTTCTCCGGCTCTGCCGGCACTGTTGTAATAACCAATGAATCTGCAGGATTATGGACAGATTCACGTTACTTTCTTCAGGCTGAACATCAATTGGAAGACTCTGGCATTGACTTATTTAAAATGGGTGAGCAGGATGTTCCGGATTACAAAGAATGGTTAAGTGTTCATTTGAATGCCGGATGTGTAGTGGGTATTAATGGTAAAACCATTACAATTAATGAATATCGTCAACTAGCTAAACAATTAAAGAAAGTTGACATTCGCTTAGACGGAAAAGTATCACTTGATGAAGATATATGGGAAGGCAGACCGCCAATGCCTGAAGATGGCATCTTTGAGCTAGACTCAAGCTATTGTGGACTAAACCGAACAGATAAGATCAAGCTGATTCGTGATAAAATGAAAGAAAAAGGCGCAACACATTATATCATCGCTTCATTAGATGAGATTGCATGGGCGCTAAATTTCAGAGGCAAGGATATCCCATATAATCCGTTGTTTCACTCCTATCTGATCATTACCGAAAACCAGGTATACCTGTTTATCGATCCACATAAACTAACATCGGCCATAGGTAAGCAACTGGCAATAGAAGATATCAAAGTTAATTTATACGATGATTTCTATGAATTTCTTAAGGACATGCTTCCTGACAGTATTGTATTGATTGATCCGGATAGAGCCAATAGTACTATATTAAGTAATTTACCTTCTCAGTCTGCCAAA
Organism: Bacteroidales bacterium; assembly: GCA_022361295.1. Taxonomy (GTDB): domain Bacteria; phylum Bacteroidota; class Bacteroidia; order Bacteroidales; family Marinilabiliaceae; genus Carboxylicivirga. Next base: position 11,210 of record JAKSBD010000325.1, on the reverse strand, counting down.
ATTGAGCAATCAAGTATTATAACTAACCTTAAAGCTCAAAAAAACGAAGTAGAGATTAAAAACTTCAGGCAAGCCATGGTAAAAGATGGCGTTGCTATGGTTAAGTTTCTACATTGGTTAGATACAACTATTGGTAAAGAGGCAATCACGGAGTTTTCGGCTGCAAAGAAGTTAAGCACATTTAGAGCTGAACAGGATAACTATCATGGCGACTCTTTTAATACCATAAGCGGATATGCTGGCAATGGTGCTATTGTGCATTATGCTGTTCAGGAAGAAACCGCTGCAACGCTAAAACCTAAAGGCCTGTATTTAATCGATTCAGGCGGTCAGTATTCTGAAGGTACAACAGATATTACCCGAACAATTGCGTTAGGCGCTTTAAGCGATGAAGAAAAGAAAGATTTTACCTTGGTTTTAAAGGGACATATTGGTCTTGATGGCGCTGTATTCCCCGAAGGAACCAGAGGCGTTCACATTGATATTCTGGCTCGCCAGGCCATGTGGCAACATGGTATTAATTACGGTCATGGAACAGGTCATGGCATTGGCCATTTCCTATGCGTTCATGAAGGCCCCCAGAGTATAAGACCTCAGGATAACGGTGTTGAAATCAAAGAAGGTATGATTTCATCAAATGAACCGGGCATTTACAAGGCGGGAAAACATGGTATTCGAATTGAAAATCTCATATTAACCAAGAAAGATAAAGAAACTGAATTTGGTTCATTTCTTAAATTCGAAACATTAACGCTTTGCCCGATAGATTCAAGAGCAATTGATGTGTCATTAATGAATCAAACTGAAATAGATTGGCTAAACAACTATCACCAACAAGTATTCGATAAGCTTTCTCCACTTTTATCGGACGAAGAGAAAAAGTGGTTAGAAAACTGTACAAAGGCCATTTAAAACTATGCTGAGCATTTGTATTCCTGTATATAATGTTGATGTGACAAAGCTCACTTATGACCTTCTGAGGCAGTCTAAAGAAACGAATCTAAAGACAGAGATTCTGCTGTTCGACGATGGTTCTGATGAGAATTATAAGTCATTGAACAGGATTTTAGCTCAATGTGATACTGTTGTTTACAAAGAATTGGATAAAAACGTTGGACGTGCAGCAATACGTAATTTAATGGCACTGAAATCCAATTACCTGAATCTGTTATTTATTGATAGTGATTCTGAAATAAACAATTATTATCTTGAAAACTATAAGAAGGTTTTAAATAAGTATCCTATTGTTTGTGGAGGAAGAAAACATCCGGATGTTTTGCCTTCCTCTAATGTTTCGCTACGTTGGACATTTGGAAGAAACAGAGAAGATTTTGATGCATTTACCAGATCAAAGAATGCTAACACAGGATTTATCTCCAATAACTTCCTTATCAACAAAGAATTATTTAACACTATTCGTTTCGATGAACAAATTAAGAGGTATGGACATGAGGACACCATGCTTGGAATCCAATTTGAAAAGCTGGGATTAACAATTGTCCATATTGATAATGTAGTGACTCATGTAGGGCTCGAAGAAAATGATGCATTTATTAAGAAGACTAGAGAAAGTATAGAGACTCTATTATTTCTTTATAAAAAAAATAAGAGTGAAGTATTAATGTATAAACACATTAAATTATTAAAATACTTCCGCTACATAAATGATTTAAAATTATTAAAAACATTTAGATACTTACATAATTCACTGGAAAATATGATGTTGAAAAACTTTCGTTCCAAACATCCTAGTTTAAAGCTTTTTGACTTATATAAATTATGCTATTTTTCGGTTATATATTTAAACCAACAATAATGAAGTATTTTTCATCCATAATAATATCTCTACTGATTTTCTCATGTAGTATAAAGGCCCAGGGGCATAATATTAATATTAAAATAAATGGGGTTAATGATTCAACCCTTATACTGGGCTACTACTTCAATAAGAAAATGTTGGTAAAAGACACAACCTACATCCAGCCAGATGGTAAGTATACCTTTGCCGGTAAAGACAAACTTGAGGAAGGTTTGTACATTGTGTACCTGCAGGATCAAACCTATTTTGACCTGCTCATTGGAGCTGACCAGGACTTTAGTATTACAACATCAAAATCCGATTTATTAAATCAGATGAAGATAAATGGTGCAGATGAAAGCGCCGACTTCCTGGCCTATCAACAATATCTGGTTAGCAAGCAAAAAGAAGCTGTGCCAATTCAGGAGCAATTTAAAAGCGCAACAGACCCAACTTTAAAAAAACAATTACAAGACAAAATTGGCCAACTCACTGCTGATGTCAAATCAAAGTATGATGAATTAGTTATTAAACACCCAGGTAGCTTTTTAAACCTGTTTTTAAAGGCAACGCAAGAAGTTGAAGTACCAGCCATGACAGCTCCCGCCGGAAGCTCTAATCCGGACTCTGTTGTTCAACGTATGCGCTACGATTACTACAAAACACATTATTTCGATCATTTTAAAATGGATGATCCACGCCTACTGCGAACACCATTTTTTACCACCAAACTTGACACATACTTCAATAATGTACTTCTGCAGGTTCCTGATACTATAATTAAAGAATCTCACCGTGTTATTGCTATGGCCAATGGTAACTATGAGATGGAAAAATACCTTATACAACACCTTTTTAACCGTGCCAACGAAAGCAAAATAATGGGTATGGATGCCGTAATGGTTAGCCTGGGCGAAGCTTATTATTTAAGTGGTCATGCAGATTGGGTAGATGACGAGTTTATTAAGAACCTGCAAGAGCGAGTTGACAAGATAAGCCCTAACATTATAGGAAACACTGCGCCCGACTTTAAAATGCAATCATACACCGATGAGTTTTATAAATTAAGTGAGATAAGGGCTGATATTACAATCCTCGTTTTTTGGGAACCGGAATGCGGGCACTGTGAAAAAGAAATACCAAAGCTAAATACAGAGGTTTGGCAGAAGTACTCAAACCAAAGCATTAAAATGATAGCAGTATACACTCAATGGGAGAAAGATCCCTGGATTGAGTTTATTCATAACAACGAACTAAACGATTGGATTCATCTTTACGATCCTTACAATCGAAGTAACTTTAGAAATAACTATGATATTTACAGTACGCCTGTAATTTATATTTTAGACAAGGACAAGAAAATTTTAGCCAAACGAATTGGTGCAGAACAAATTCCAGGATTCCTTGACCACTATTTTAAATTAAAATAAAGATGACTAAAAATATTTTCATTACTGCAGTGTTAATGCTTTCTGTTCTGGCTTGTCAGAATGAGGAAAAAGTAATTCCTGCACCTGAGATTTACCTCCAAATGCCAGAAGGTGGTTTTAACTTTGACACAGATAGTGTGGAAATCATTGAGCCCAAAATCACATATGATATTAACTCCGTATACGCCTGGTTTGAGAATAATGAACAATTTCACGATGAAAAAGATTACACATTTGAAAACAAACCACTTGGAACCTATAATTATATGTTCACGGTTTTAACCGATTCAGGGGATGACACAATGAACATTACTGTTCACTCTTTGGATATTAACACTTTTGAAGAATTCGATAACTTTAACGATAACGGCTATTTTAATAATCCATCAGAGGGGTATCATCAGTTTAAATACATCCAATACCCTTGTATATTTAATGAAGCTGCGCCCGATGAATGGAGTGGGTTTGCCATTAGCGAAAACGCGAGTACCAGTGATTCAAGTACAAAAGGTGAGTTTAGTGTGTATGGTAAGAGTGCTGCTGACGACTCTGATAACTTCACCATTTTTAAACAGGTTGATAATATATCAAACAATATCAAATTTGATGACGGACAATCACACGTTGTTAAAAGCATTTCAGTAAACAACTGTGTCAGAAGCTACCTGTACATGCAAAATGGGTTCAATAAAAAAGAAGGTAAAGACTATTTTCAGTTAAACATATACGGTTTAGATGAAGCAGGTGCTGTTATATCAGGTCCTGTTGAAGTTCTATTAGCTGATTATCGTCCAGAGTTAACTGCTGATAAATTTATCCGTGATGAATGGTATAAGGTTGAACTGGAAGAAGAACTAGGCTCCATTCATCAATTAGCATTCAGCTTAAGCTCCTCACGCGATGATGAAGCTGACTTTGAACTACCAATGTATTTTTGCTTAGATAATCTTCAAATTATTGAATAAACAGCTACCTGTTAATAACTACACGTTTAACAACCGATTCATTTTTAGCAGAAAAACGCAAAAGGTATAATCCAGGGGGAAGGTTTCTTACAGAGAAGGAACCTTCTGTAATTGCACTCATGTTGATATGCTGTAACTTGGAACCGTTGACACTAAACACTTCTACACTTTCCAACAACCTGAGATTGGTTTTAAAGCTAATCTCTCCTGTTTTAATAGGATTATTAACGATTTTCACATAATTCTCTGAAACGGACGTTGGAATATCTCCAATACCCACAAATACGGCATCTGACGCCAAAACATCAATCCAGTACGTGCTCTTATTACCAGATGGGTGCACATTGTTAAACTCAACCCAATCACCATCAGTTTGTTTAATAAAAGCCCTGTTATCGCCTTCTTCAGCAGAAATATCACTCATATATACACTGAAAGTATCTACATTGGCGGCATAAGTAAGTTCAACTCCGGCAAAAAAAGCGTTAGTCACTTCCAATGGCTGCGATAAGTTAATCAATGTTTCCCTGTTTTTAGACAATGAACTGATAGGGATGTTATCCTCACTCCACAGGACATCTCCAGGCGCTCCATTATCATTATCCCATATTTTAACATTAATAGTCTGGGCTGAGAATTCGGCTTTACCAGGCACGATATACACACCACCTATCTTTGCACTTTCTACATCATAGAACGAACTGGCAAAAGCTAAATCATTCCTATCATTATGACCTGACCAACTTCCGTTGAAGTCATTGTCATAAACAACACTTGCCTTTTTTGCTTCATTCAAATGTGTTATGCGCTTATAATCGGATAGTTCACGCCCATCAAGCTTATTTAAAGCATCATCATCGGGTGATAACCAGCTGGATAAGCTTTTAGCTTTTTCAGCATTATTGGACCAGGCCTGGTTAAAACGAACATAATAATCATCAACCGGATTTCCACAGTAAGCTGAGCCACCGGACAAATTACCAATCAGCAATTGATCTTCAGTAAACAATCCTGATCCCGATGAACCTCCTTCTGTAACACCTCTCTCCCATTGCGCGACCTGCCAATGTATATTTTCTAAAAACGAAACGCCCCCATACGATTGGGCATTATATGTAGCATTAACAGGTGCATCTTTAGAGATGGCGATCTTTTTTACATCGCCCCAGGGGTGGTGTACTGAGAACACAGGATTTGTAATCGTCTCATCCCTGGTCCAACCAGCCAGATAAGGCCTGTAACTTTCTTGTGGCGCTTCAGTCATTTGCAACAGAGCAAAATCCATATTCTCAACATAGGCCAATAATTCAGCACCGGAAACAGTTTGAGCATCCGTGCCATTTACAACAGGATCACTGCTATACGATTCGTAATTAAAAAAGAATATGATTGTTTGAGCAGTGTAGTCAAATAAGGTACCGCTATTATTTGTCACGCAATGCCCTGCAGTTAAAAACATCGGATTTCCGGTTTGATCAGTACTGTTAACCATCGTACCAGAGCATAAGTATTTACCGTCTGTAATAATCTTACAAACTGCTCTTCTGACCTCATCAGAACAAATACTCTCACTGGAAGCATCAATATTACATTTTCCTGAATCACCAAAATCACTCTGTCGCTTTAAATATCCATGTACTCCCAGGAAATCATGATTAACCTCGCTTAAAACAATTTCATGGTTGTAATCAATCGATTGTTTTGTTTGCAATTCAACAATTATTTCATCACCGGCAACAGGTGCTATTGCAAATATTTTTGATTGTTTATTGTTTTCTTTCGTAAAAGCTCCTAATACATGTGTTCGTTGCGGATTGTATACAAATAATTTATCATTGTCACTCAGGTAGAACTTGTCAAAAATTAGATTGAGGCTTTTGGCACCTTCTGATTTAACTGCCAATCTCCACACGTTATACCCATTAACATCCGTTTCCCAGGTTCCGCTGTTTTGAGGAGTAAAGTTGGTATATATAGGATCTGCAAATCGAAGCGGTTGGCTGGTAGCCTTTCCTGCCAAGGCCATCTGAGAAGCCATGGCCGGTCTTGCAACATGAAGCTGAACAGCATCTATACTAAAAGATTCAGGCATTGGCTGACCTCCTTGTGATACTTGCCCATTTGCAGCAACACAGATCGCTAATATTATAATTGTAACAATTTGTTTAACCATACCTCAGAATACTTAAAAGAAACAATTTTGTTTCACTTTTTGCTCACCACCAAACCTAGGCACTCTTTTTACGCCTCAGCATCAAAACCTTACCCCTATCTACAGCACGTAAAAAAGAAATATATCTTTTCATACGTCCAACTCTTCCGAAGCTATTTAATACCAAAGCCCATGCCATAAATAAACTAGTCACGACAATGGATAACAAAAGAATACCTAGTTCAAAATCATTAATCCTAAATTCTTTTGGAATAGCAAAGAAGAGTAATATTGAAATTAAGCCTCTGGGTGCTATAAAAACCTGTGGGAAGAAATTTTGCTTAAATATTAACTTAAACACAAAAAAACGAAAGGAAAAAAGGCCGAATATAAAATAAAGTGTCAACAACAATATATCAGGAACAAATACACCTGCCAAGGTAATTGACATGCCCAGTACAAAAAAGAAAAATGTCCGTACAACAAACGAGCTTTCTCTGGTTATTAACTTAAAGTCAACCAATACACGCTTAACGTTATTTTCTTTCAAGTACTTTCTGAGAAATCCGCTAAAAAACAACATTCTATTTTCAAGCACCAGACCAAAAACCAATATCATCAATAACGACGAAAGGTGAAATAGCTTACCTATTGAATAGAATAGAACAAGTACGGCAAAAAACAAGAAGAGCTTTACATCGGACTTTATGCGCTGAAAAGCGATGATCATTGCATATGACAATGCCACACTAAGCAGCAATGTCCCTGCTATGTTAGAAATAACATTCAAACCAACCATGGTGGCTCCATCAGTATCCAGATTCTCAACCAGAAGATAGAAAAACATTATTCCAAGAATATCAGATATTGTGCTTTCATAAATAAGAAACTCACGCTTTGGCTTCTCCAAACCATGAACACTTGGAATTACAATGGCACTGCTTGTTATGGATAACGGGATGGCGTAGATAACTGAAGTAAGAAAATCCAGATTACCTATAAAATACTGAATTCCCAAAGCCAGAAAAAAAGTATTGAAAAACAGCGACAAACATGCAACCAGGCTCGATTGCCATATCAAACGCAATTTATCTCGTCTTAACTCTAAATCCAGTGCTGCTTCCAGAACTATTAAAATCAAGCCGACTATACCTAAAACTTCCAACGGTAAAAACCATTCTTCTTCATTAAACTGTATACCGAAGAACTCTTTGGCTGCATATCCCGTAACAATCAATAATATAACACTTGGAATATTCGTTTTTTGAGCAAGAATATTATACAAATACGAAACGATGATAATGACTGCAGCACCAATTACCAGATAATACGCACTAATTCCTTCCATAGATTAACAAGCTGGGACGTTAAGATAGAAAAAAATCCCGCTCATATAGAACGGGATTTATATTTTAGTTGAATTTGACTAATTATTCGTAAGTCTTACATTGAACCTCTCCGCTTAATACAGCTAAACCATTTTCAGCTAAGGCCCACATTTCATCTTCACCAGCATATACTTTCACAGGGGCAATCCAACCAACCATATCCTTAAGGTATTCAATTACAATTTTATCGTAAGCAATACCTCCGGTAACAATGATACCATCTACTTTGCCCTTTAAAACAGCAGCGCATCCACCAATTGTTTTACCAATTTGATAAGACATTGCTGAATGTATTAATTTGAAGTGAGCATCTCCTTCAGCAGCTTTTTTCTCTACTTCATGAGCCTGGTTAGTACCAAGGTGAGCCACTAATCCCCCCTTACCATTAACAATCTTACGCATCTCTTCGTAGGTGTACTTTCCACTGTAACAAGCATCAATTAAAGCACCGGTTGGCAACGTACCTGCACGCTCAGGAGAAAACGGACCATATCCGTCTAGTGCATTGTTTACATCAACCACCTTACCGTTAAGGTGAGCACGCACAGATATACCCCCACCAAGGTGAGATACAATTACGGTAATATATTCATATTTCTTTTCAGTCTCTTTGGCATAACGCTTAGCTACAGCCTTTTGATTTAAAGCATGGAAAATTGAACGTCGTGGCATCTCCGGATGGCCTGTTACGCGAGCAACATCCTGTAACTCATCAACAACTACCGGATCTGCAATAAAAGCACGAGCTCCATCAATATTTTTAGCCATATCATCGGCAATCAGACCTCCAAGATTACTGGCATGCTGACCTAAAACACCTTTTCTCAAGTCTGCTTTTAACGCTTCATTTACCTCGTATACACCTGATGCAATAGGCTTAACCATTCCACCCCGACCTACGATAGCGTCAAAATCATCTATTTCAATATCTGCTTCTAAAAGCTCTTTGATTATTGTTTCTTTTCTAAACTCAAACTGAGATGCAATGTTCTCAAACTGTCCAATCTCTTCTGATGAATGTCTCAATGTTTTCAGAAAAACAGACTCTTCTCCACGATAAACTGCAATTTTTGTTGATGTTGATCCTGGATTAATAACAAGGATTTTCTTCTTGTCCATGGTTTGTTCTTAATTAATTGGGATTTTTCACAAATTATATTCTCATTCAGCCCTATGGCTATTGCACAAAGTAATAATTGTTCACTAACACCTTATCTTAGGTAGTTTGCAAACAGTTATCCCATTGCGGCTAATAAAATACTATTGTATTTTGATTCTTCTGAATCACTACGTGATGTTAAAACAATTGGCGCCGAAGCTCCTAATATAACTGAAGCTACCTTAGCTTTTGCAAAGAATACAAGGGTTTTGTATAGAACATTACCCACTTCAATATCCGGCATCAGCAAAAGATCTGTATCGCCGGCTACTTCACTCTTTATACCCTTATGCTTGGCACTTTCGAAGCTTACTGCATTATCGAATGCAAGTGGCCCATCGATGATACAATTCTTTATCTGATCGCGCTGATTCATCTTCGATAATAAAGCCGCATCAAGAGTAGCCTCCATACTTTCATTTACCATCTCAATAGCGCCAAGCACTGCAACTTTTGGCTTGGCAATACCCATTTTATTCATGTAACCAACTGAATTATTTACAATGCCAATCTTGTCCTTTAAGTTAGGAGCAATATTCATGGCTACATCAGTTACACCAATCAGCTTATGATATGTATCTACCTCAAATAAAGCAAAGTGAGACAGCAAACTTCCCGTTCTCAGTCCCCATTCTTTATTTAACACACCTTTTAATAATGTAGGTGTGGCCACTTTCCCCTTCATAAGAATGTCTGCCTTATTATCGTGCACCATGCGCACGGCTAATTCAACCGACTTTACATCATCAGGTTCATGAATAAATGTAGCACCAGTAAAATCGAATCCTTTTTCCTCTATGATACGCTCAGTATCCGGACGAGAACCGATTAAAATGGGCTCAATAATATCATTCTTAAAAGCTGTGTGTACAGCCTCTAAAGAGTGTGAGTCTTGCGAAACAGCAAGAGCTAGTTTCTTCTTAACCTTATTTTTTTCAATAAGCTTTTGAAGATCAGATAAGGATTTAAACATTTTATATTGAATCTAAAGATTTAGTCAGCTTGTAAAAATCCATCAGGATTTTACTTTCAGCAGACAACACTAATTTTGAAAATTAAAAATCAGTGCTATCTGTGAACTTATTCATTGTCAATTAACGGTTCGCTAATTCTTCAACAATCTCTTTGGTGTCCTGGGCAATAACCAACTCTTCATTAGTTGGTACAACCATTACTTTTACCTTATTACCTTCAGGACTAATTACTTTCTCTTCTCCACGCAGGCCTTTGTTTATATTTGGATCTACCTCAATACCGATAAACTCAAGTCCTTCACAAACACCAGCGCGCGTTCCGTCACCATTTTCACCAATACCACCGGTAAATACAACAACATCAACACCGCCCATTGCGGCAGCATATGATCCAATGTATTTCTTAATGCGGTAGTCATAAATTTCAAGACCTAAAACAGCACCATCGTGCCCTTCAGCAGCAGCACTTTCAATCTCACGCATATCTGATGATATACCTGTTAAACCAAGCATTCCACTGTGTTTATTGAACAAGACGCTTGCAGAACGAGTACCAATCAATTCCTTATCCATAATGTAAGTCACAGCACCTAAATCAAGATCTCCGGCACGAGTACCCATTACCAGTCCTTCAAGTGGAGTGAAACCCATTGATGTATCAACCGACTCACCATTTTTAATTGCACAGATTGAAGCTCCGTTACCTAAGTGACAAGAAATGATTTTCTGAGTTTTGTAATCAACACCCAAAATATCACATGCACGTTTTGAAACATAACGGTGACTTGTTCCATGGAATCCATAACGACGAATACCATATTTTTTATACAATGACTGAGGAATAGCATACATATAGGCTTCCTTAGGCATAGTTTGGTGGAATGCTGTGTCAAACACACCACACTGCGGTACACTTGGCAATAATTGAGTAATGGCCTCAATACCTTTCAGGTTTGGCGGGTTATGGAGTGGTGCAAGGTCAATACACTCTTCCATCTTACGCACAACATCATTGGTTATGAATACACTTGAATTAAACTCCTCACCTCCGTGTACAACGCGGTGACCAACTGCATCAATCTCTTCTAATGACTCGATACAACCATGACGCTCACTAACTAATACACCAAGAATGTAGTCAATACCTGTTTGGTGATCAAGAATTTCACCTTCAAGCAATACCTTCTCGTTACCTTCTTTCTGGTGTTTTAAGAAAGAACCTTTAAGACCGATTTTTTCTACTACACCTGCTGCCAACACACCCCAGTCATTATTGACCATGTTGAACAGTTGATATTTAATTGATGAACTTCCACAGTTCAATACTAAAATTTTCATTGTAAT
>JAKSBD010000027.1 GCA_022361295.1 Bacteroidales bacterium | reverse complement strand
TAAGCAAGGTCCCATCCATATCAGACACAATCATTTTAATCATATTCAACCATTTTAGAGGCACAAATATAGCTCGATTAAAGCTTAATGATATGAGGCAAATGTTAATATTTACAAATATTAAGGATGAAGTAAATTGCTGTTTATAAGTGCCATTGCTCGATGCTTTATCTAAAAGACTGATTGACTTCGCTAAATTTTATTGCAACAGCACAATACCTCTTCAATGTAATATATTATTAGTCTGCCTTTTAGTTTAATCTGAGATATGAAATTTAAATCGTTCTCAGGTTATTATTTATATCCATCAATGTCTATTGTCATCCCCCTTTATGAGTTCGTATCTTTGGTAATTGCAATGAACAATCACTAATTAAAGTTACAGCCATGGAAAATTTTAAATCTATGGATGAGCAGTTTTTATCAAAAGTTCATTCAATTATTGAACAGAATATTGGAAATGAAGACTATACAGTTGAACAACTGGCAAGTGATGTAGGCCTGAGTCGTTCAATGCTCCACAGGAAACTCATTAAGCTATCGGGAAAAAATGCCACCGAAACCATTACTCAAATCCGTTTAACAAGAGCCCGGGAGTTACTTGAAAACAACACTGTAACGGTTTCTGAAACTGCTTATAAAGTTGGCTATAAAACACCTAGCTATTTCAACAAAGTATTTAAGCAGCATTTTAATGTTTCACCGGGCGATATAAAGAAGCATGCTTTGGAGCCCAATACAATAACAAACAGCAATCAACATTATATTGCAAGGCAAAGCAAGCCTTCTCAAAAACGGATATTATATCTCATCTCCGCACTTTTGATTATTACAGGTATTTTTCTTTTTCAGCATTATGTCTGGAATCCTGTTTCTAATCACAAGTCCCTCGCGGTTTTGCCACTTGAAAATTTAACTGGTGATCCTGACAACGACTATATTATCAGTGGCGTTCATGATGCCTTAATTGGCGAGCTAGGTCAAATTTCGTCGTTAAGAGTTATCTCCCGAAAATCAACGCTTCGCTATAAAGAAAGCAATATGCTGATGAAAGATATTGCCGGCGAACTTAAAGTTGATAATATCATTGAAGGATCGGTTGTATCAACAGGCGACAGCATTCATATGATTATCCAGGTCATTAAAGTATATCCGCGCGAAAAACACCTCATGGCAGAAAACTACCACGATAAACTAAGTAATATATTAAAAATACAGGCATCAGTTGCTAAAGACATTGCCAGCAAAATAAAAGTTAAAATCACTAAAGATGAGCTACAGCGCATAACACAAAAACGGCAGGTAAACCCAGAAGTCTATCGCTGGTACTTACGGGGCATGTACGCCATTCACCAGGGCAATAAAGAATGGCTTGAAAAAGGCATTGAGTACTTGCAAAATGCCATAAAAACAGATCCAGGCGAGCCTTTTGCGTATTCGGCACTGGCGCTTGGATATGCCACAATGGGGCACGGTCAGCTAGACTCTGAAACATCATTTGCCAGGGCAGTATCTGCTGCCAATAAAGCGATTAAACTGGATCCAACCATTGATGAATCATACACAGCCTTATCATTACTATATTTATACCGCGACTGGAATTGGCCCTTAGCCAAAAAATCTTTTGAGAATGCCCTGGAGGTCAATCCCAATAATGCAGTGGCACATGCTCATTTTGCCTGGTATCATTTTCTTTTCAATGACATGGAAAAATCAATTGAGCACGCCTATCAGGCTACTTTAATTGAACCTCATCTGCCTGCCTATCATGCGTGGCTTGGCCTTTTGTATGCACACAATGAGCAATTTTACAAAGCAGAACAAGCTGCCAGGAGAGCACTTGACTTAAACAACAAGGCTGCATATGCGCATACGGTACTTGCCTGGTGCTTTATATACAACAAACAGTTTCTTAAAGCCATTGAAACACTCGACCAATTACCTGAAAGTATGCAATGGGATACCCATAAAGTATATTGCTACATTGAATTGGGTCAGAAAGAGAAAGCACTGGAGATATGGAATAGATACAACAAAAAAGCAAAAAGTGAAGAGCTCAACGCCTGTTACAGAGGTATGATGGCTGCTTGTCTGGGCTTTGAAGATGACGCTTTTCGCTATTTAAACCAAGCGGTTGACCAAAAGACATATCCTATTACCTATGTAAATTATAATCCATGTACAAAACCCGTAAGAGATGATATCAGATACATGCACCTGCTAAAAAGAATGAATCTTCCCTGGATTAAAAACTAGAGATCATATACCTGTTTCATAAAAACCCATTAGTTAACAGCTATTGTATTCTGATATGCAACTACACTGCCAAAATGCAACATTTCTTCCAACTTCCAGATAACTAAAATCAACTTGAGTACTATGTTGCATGACATCCTCAGCTGTAAATTAGCTCTTGTATTTCCTAAGTGAAACGATCTTATTTTTAACCCGAAATATGCATTAGAAAATCTATTACACATTGAAATTACTTCAAAACAAGTCACTTTGCTGTTTCATTGCTGTTTCATTGCACTTTCAATGTTCATGACGACATTATAATACATAATCCGGGTTTAACCACTTAAGAATACAAATAGTACTCATTTAATCTACAAGCCATGAAAAAGATGTTATTAACAATTGCCATGTGCTTTTTTGTTCTTGGCTTAGTTGCCCAGGAAGAAAAGAGTATTTATTTAAGTGACCAAAATGTTGTACCCCCGCAATTTAACGAAATTGAAGTAGAAGAAACCGTTAAAGAACGTTCACCTATTTGTAGCTTTATAGAGCAGAATCTGGAAATTAAAACTCCGTCTTCCACAGACTATTTCCCTGAAGGAACAGTGGCTATTGAATTTACAGTAAACAGTGATGGTACTTTAAGTAATTTCATTGTAGTTAATCGTGTGGACTATCAACTGGAAGAAGCCGTTATTGACTGTATTAAAAAAACAGAAGGCAAATGGAGGCCCGGCGAAGTAAACGGGAATCCATCAGCTATGGAAAAACGTGTATACGTGAGGTTCGATTCTCCCGACAATCCTCCATTTGAAGAATTGGCAAGACAAAACTATCACTATGCTTTAAAGCGTTTCCATAAAGGTGAAAACATCTTGAATAACAGACTCTTAAGCGCTGAAAAACAATCACGTAAATCCAATCGCTTTTTTAACAGATCTCTTAGCCAATTAGATGCAGCAACTGTTTACATGCCAAACGATGCTACAATTGCATTCTGGAAAGCTAAAAATTACGAAAAGCTGGGTATGCACAAAGAAATGCTTGACATGCTTGAACTTCGTCAAACTTTGTTAAGCATGGATATATCAGAGCAAGAGCTTAAAAAATTCTATGATTTGGCAGTCATAACTCTAAAATAAGCAAAATACCCTTGCGTTAAACAAAGGTCTTCGTGCCAGGAAATCTGCATAAAAGAGGATATCCTCCATGACATTTCGCGCAAAGATCGCAAAAGATAAAAAACGTAAAGATCGTAAAGTGTTGAAAAAAAACTGCCTCAAACAAGGTTTGAGGCAGTTTCTTTATATTGTAGTTGTTTCAGTTCTATTGAAAATCTGAACTCTATTTTACCTGAAACTCAAACTCCACATCAGTTGGTGGTAAGCATGTTTCATTATCACAACACATAAAAGTTAAGTAACCTTTTACTGTTGCAGGGCGTTTTGTAATTCTCACGTTCTGCGAAATAGTGGCCTCATGCTTAAAATATGGTACTTCCATATCAAACACCTCGTCGTGCTTAACGGTTGATTTTGTTACCTCAACAGGCTTTTTCAATTCCTTGGCATTCACCATATCTTCAAAGGTAAACTCTGTTGCAACAGGACCACCTTCCGGAACATTTAGTCCGTACGTTTTCCATCCATCTTCAATAGTAGCATGTGCTATAACCTGAACTTCAAACTGGTTAACCTCTTTAATTTCAAACTTCCACTTAACCGGCTCTTGCATCTGAGCACTTACTCCTATAGCTCCAAAAATAAGAAGCATCATCAGGGCAAAAATGTTTTTCTTCATCATCTGCTTTAGTTTTTATTTATTCTGAGACCACTACTGCAGCCTCAATCTTGTTTTTTTGAATTAAACAAATATACGACCAAAAATACCTTTCACTGTATCAAAAGCAAAATTTGGTAAAATATCATGTTTTAACTAAAGACACTTTTACTAGCCATTTGGGTGACATTATTAATTAATATTAGTTTAAAAACTGAGGAGTTTCAGCACTGATAAACTATCCATTTACCTAACAATCTAATCGTTATGCCTTGAAATAACGCTCAACACCTTGTACATTGAACGCGAAGTAGAAAGTTGCAAATGGCCTTGACTTGTTAATAGCTTGTTAAAGCTTGAGTTGGAAAGGCAAATAATTCGGTAAACTTAATTCTCATTTCGGGCATTTATGTAGTTTTGTTTTCGAAATTACCAACAGGTAAACCAAGACAAATCAACAAATTAAATTATCTGCAATGAAGAAGATCTTAAGCCTCGCAATTGTAGCTATTTCATTAGTAGCCTGCAATTCAACAGCCAAAAAATCAAACACTGAAACCAAAGAAAATGTGACTGTTCAAACCGTATCGGTTGACAACCTGCTTGCTCAGGCCGATGAGTTAGTGGAGAAAAACATTAAAGTAAAAGGCCATGTGACTCATACCTGTAAGCACTCAGGTAAGAGATGCTTTTTAGTAGGCGACAATGAGCAATTTACCATTCGAATTGAAGCTGGTGGAAAAATAACCGGTTTTAACCGTGACCTTGTCGGAAACACAATTTTGGTTGATGGTGTATTAAAAGAACGTCGTCTTTCAAAAGAATACATCGATCAGATGGAGCACGAAGTACAGGAGAAAGTTCAGGAAGATGGTACTGCAGAAACATGTGCTACCGAAATGAACAACATCAATGACATGCGCGCCTGGATGAAGTCAAACAATAAAGATCATTATTCAATTTATTTTGTAGAAGGATTATCATATGAAGTGGTCGAGTAAGGCGGCAAGAAAATGGCTCCGAATTATCCACCGGGACTTAGGTTTTGTAATGGTGGGTATAACTATTATTTACGGTATTTCAGGTTATCTGCTTAATCATATGGATGGAACCGATCCTTCATATGAAACCATTGAAGGAACTATTCATCTTGAAAAAGGATTGGATAAAAACGGTCTTACAAAAGCCTGGGCTTTACAAAGTGATGTTCCTGAAATTAAACGTATTTTACCTATTGATGAAGAACATTATCGTGTAATGCTTGATGGTGGAATAGGCGTTTACCAAAGCACCAATGGTGAGCTTGTATATGAACAACATCGTAAAAAACCTTTTATCTATTTCATCAATAAATTACATTACAACAAAGTTGGTGGATGGACCATTATGGGAGATATATTTGCCTTTGCACTGATCTTTTTTGCCATATCTGGCTTGTTTATGGTCAAAGGTAAAAAAGGCCTGGCCGGACGAGGCAAGTGGTACCTCATCCTCGGTTTAGCCATCCCTATAGTATATTTGTTTATGATATAAAAACATAGAGCCTCATCATCTGATGGGGCTTTTTTTATAACTTTAATCCAAACTCAATTGCTATTTATGAAACGCGTATTACTTTTTTTATGCCAGGGCTTTGAAGAGCTCGAAGCAGCGGTTTTCACCGATGTATTAGGATGGACGCGCATGGAAGGCGACCATCCTGTTGAAGTTATCACAGCAGGCTTGCGACCAAAACTTAAATGCACCTGGAACATGATTGTTGAACCTGAGATGATGTTTGATGACATTAAAGCCGATGACTACGATGCATTGGCAATTCCGGGTGGTTTTGACGGTGCTGGCTTTTATGAAGATGCCTATGATGAGCGCTTTTTAGACCTTATTCGTCAATTTGATAAGCAAGGAAAACTAATTGCCTCGGTATGCGTTGGTGCCATGCCGGTTGGCAAAAGCGGCGTACTCAAAAACCGTACTGCCACAACCTATGACCTGTCTGGCGGTCACCGACGATCGCAGTTAACAGAAATGGGTGTAAAAGTACTTGATCAGCGCATTGTTGTTGATAATAATATCATTACCTCAACAGGTCCTGCCACCGGTTTGGATGTAGCTTTTACGCTGCTCGAAAGATTGACATCGCACCAACATATGATGGAGATGAAACGCCATATGCGATTTATAGATTAAATTCTGCTTTCCATAGATAAGCTTGCTGGTTCTATTGATTGAATTTAGTATGTTTTTTATATGCAAATACATTTGTTTCAGTTAATCCATTAAACAACACATCATGAAACGAGCATGTGAAATTTAATTATCCAATTTCACACGGGGGATGATTAAATTTTCTTGGGAGTTCCATATGGCAACTAAAAGCAAATATAAACATATGAAACACTTTGTAATAACCTCAGTCATACTATTATTATCGTTCAGCTCATATAGCTGCAGCAACGAGAATAATGAAGTTGAAAATCCTGATAGCGGCAATGGTTCTAACGATAACAATGTTGAACTTGCAAGCAGCTACCCTATTGTTGACACCAAACAAACTACTTATTACGACAATACTTCACAATTGAATTTCACACCGGATCAAAGCAGCCCATTCTATGGACAGGATGCCCAATTCACAGGACACACACCATCATACACTGCCAACAGCGACGAAACCGTAACCGATAATGTAACGGGTCTAATCTGGGAAAAAGGCTATCAACGAATGACTCACTCAGAAGCTTTGGCCTATTTGGAAGAGAAGAACAAGGGTGAATATAACGACTGGCGCATACCGGGTATTAAGGAACTCTATTCCTTAATGCAATTCAATGGCACCGATGTTAGCAGTGCGGATATGGAATCAGAACCGGTAGCAGCAATTCCGTTTATTGATGATACCTATTTTGACTTTGATTATTTTGCCAATGGTGACAGAGCAATAGATGTTCAGTATTACAGCAGTACTAAATACACTGGACTGACAATGGGTGGTAATGAAACCGTTTTTGGACTTAACGTTGCCGATGGACGAATCAAAGGTTACCCTTATTCCATGCGCGGCACTGAAAAGGATTATTGTGTCAAACTGGTACGTGGCAATGCGCAATACGGCATCAATGAATTTGTTGATAACAATGACAAGACCATTACCGATAAGGCCACCCGGCTAATGTGGGATAAAGAAGATAGCGGGAGTGCCATGGAATGGGCTGAGGCCTTGCAATGGGCGCAGGACATGAATGCACAAAACCATCGCGGCTATAACGATTGGAGAGTACCTAATGCTAAAGAATTACAAAGTATTGTGGATTACACACGATCACCACAGGCAACAAACAGCGCTGCCATCGATCCGGTATTTGATATTACACTAATTACTGTAGAAGGAGGCCTGGAAGACTATCCTTTCTTCTGGACCGGCACAACACACCTGAATCAGCGTTCGGTCAGCTCGGCCGTTTACATCTGCTTTGGCGAGGCTTTGGGTTTTTTCCCCATGGGATCAACAACTCCAACTGATGTACATGGCGCAGGCGCGCAACGAAGCGACCCCAAATACAACAATGGCGTTGATTACAGCTCTGGTCATGGCCCCCAGGGCGATGTGGTGCGATTTGAGCATTACGTAAGGCTAGTTAGAGATGTCGAGTAACTCTTAAGTTGAAAAGTACCAATTAATGCCAGCTATGTTTCTGTAACACAGCTGGCATTTTGCATTAAAGATAAACACAGACAAAGGCACAGTGTTTTTTTAGTCTTATAATAGAACTCTGCAAATCTGCGTCTCGTGCTATTTTACTTTCGCAACATGCTTTATCCCCGTTCTACTATATGTGGCAAACAAGCCATTTCGTAGATGAAAAATCCGATCCTGTTGATTGTATTCCTTTCAGAAGATTCATACGGGTACATTTGATTTAACAATGGATGTATTTTTAACGTCTTTTTCTTAATTCGAAAACCCGGTTATAATGAAGTATATAAAATCACATACAGACCGCTTTTTACGCTTGCTCCCTTTAGTGTATGTCATTGCAATCATCCTGCTGGTTATCTGGACAGTTATCATCCATTCTTAGTATCAACAACTATAAATCGAACAGTTATGACTCTACCTTATATAAAGAGCATTAGTCTTGAAGATATAGAACAAGTTAAATTGATGAATCGTGTAGATACGAAATACTGTTTTCATGCCAACAGGCTTAGCGAAATTCTCAGACGCATTAGCAGGTTTTACTATATACTTGAAATCGAGCAGAAAAAAATTCTCTCC
>JAKSBD010000028.1 GCA_022361295.1 Bacteroidales bacterium | reverse complement strand
ATGTTGAATACAGGGTTCGAACGATTTACAGGACGCTTGAAGGTTGATCATAAAATAAGTAAAAAGTTTGAAGTTGGTATTAATGCTGCTTATACTAATACCGAATATTCTGGTATGAAAATTTCAACATCGTCGGTAAGTGCCATTAAAAGTGCTATTATGTTCCGACCAGTATTACCTCTGGATAACGGATCGTCGGAAGATGATGAAGATGATTACAATGCAGGTTATTTTCCTCCTGATCAGACGCTTGAAAATACAGATCGTTCTGAGCCTCGTGATGTGGTACAGGTAAATACCTATTTAAATTATAAAGTTGCCAAAAACCTGAAATTCAGAACTACTTTCGGTTACACCTATGATAACAAACAAATTAAGACTTTCTATAATGAAGGAACCAATCAGGCTGACAGAGGTACGGATGGAATAAATGGCAGCGTCAAGCAAATTCAGCGCCGTTCATGGATAAATGAGAATACCCTGACTTATAATCTGATTAAAGAGAATCATAAGCTGAATGTATTGGGAGGATTCACCCTTCAGGATACCAAGATTTATGATACGTATATGAAGAGCAACCATTTTCCGTTTGACGATTTTGGTTGGAATGATTTCGGATTGGGAATCAGTCCTCAGGTTTCGCATAGTAATCTTTTAAATACTCGCCTGATGTCAGGACTGGCACGTGTTAATTATACCTTTCGTGATAAATATTTAATTACCGCATCAATGCGTGCTGATGGTTCATCTAAATTCCCAAGTCATAATCAATTTGGATACTTTCCATCCTTTGCCCTGGCGTGGCGTGCCATTGAAGAGCCATTTATCCAGAACCTGAATGTTTTTTCAAATCTGAAAGTAAAAGGTGGTTATGGAACAACAGGTAATAATCGCATTGGTAATTTCGATTCGTTGGTTACCCTCGGTAGTGGTAACGGATATTATTTTGGTAATACCTATAGTTCGGCTATTTACCAGAAAAAATTAGCCAATACCAACTTAAAATGGGAAACAACACAACAATATAATGTTGGGTTGGAAATGGGGTTTATTAGAAATAGAATTATACTAGAGACTGAAGGATATTATAAGTTAACCGACGATCTTTTGTTAGATGCATTGGTTCCTCCTTCAGCTGGTTTCTCTGGTGTTAAGGAAAACCGTGGAAGTATTACCAATTATGGTGTTGAAGTAACTTTACAAACCGTTAATGTGCATACCAAAAACTTCAAATGGACAAGTAATTTTAATATATCGTTTAATCGCAATAAGGTTAGTAAGCTTAGTGTTGGAGAAGATGAACGTTTATACAATCCTAATGTCGGAGGTATCTTTTCTGAAGAGAATATTTATGGATTGTTTGTGGATGAACCGGTTGGAGTAATGTATGGATACCGTTTGGAAGGCATATATCAAGTTGATGATTTTATCCATAATTCCGTAACTGATGAATACATTTTAAAAGAGGGTGTAACAAAACTAGATTACACAGCCGGAAAACTGGGGCCGGGAATGCCAAAGTACGCCGATCTGGACAATAATGGTATTGTTGATGAAAACGACCGGGAGATAATTGGGGATCCTAATCCAGTTCATCATGGTGGTTTGCATAATAGCTTTGAATACAAGGGGTTCGATTTAGGTATATTACTGACTTGGTCGTATGGAAATGAGATATTTAATGGTAACAGAGCTGTTTTTGGTGTTGCGGGGGCTCAACGAAACCGTAACTATCTGGGTGAAGTTGCAAACAGGTGGACTCCTCAAAATCCAGTTGAATATGGCGTATGGGCTGCTCCTTCAGGTAATGATACTTACATACCAGTATATAGTGGAAAAATGATGAGTGATTTCTGGGTAGAGGATGGATCCTATCTGCGCATTAAAAATATAGCGCTTGGTTACTCATTGCCTAAACAGCTGGTAAGGAAGTTGAATGTTCAGAACATAAGGCTTTCTGCCAGTGTCGATAACCTTTTTGTCTTCACTAAATATTCTGGTTACGACCCGGAAGTATCAGTTAAAAATGAAGCTCTGAACAGAGGTATTGATTATTCAGCATATCCCAAAGGCCGATCATATACTCTGGGACTGAATGTGGTTTTCTAATAATGAAATAAATACAAGCATATGAAACGAGCCATGAGAGTAGCTTCTTACACAGGGAAAGGTTCAGATTTGGCGAGTTCCATGGGGCAGTAAAAAACAAAATTTAAACACATGAAAATACAGTTCAAAATATATACAATGCTGATAACACTGCTCGTAACCGGTCTGTCATCCTGCGAATTTCTGGATGTTGAACCTGCTAATGAATTTGAGCGCAGTGAATATTATCAGGACAAGAACCAGGCTGAGATGGCATTGGCTGGCATATACAGCAAGATGGCTGAATCTTATAAAGAACATATGTCTATATGGCTTAATGCCGGTACAGATGAATTCCTTCATAGTAAGCTAGCCAGCAGTACCAGAGGAAGTGAAATTTCAAAGTTTAACTACAATGCGTTTAATACAGATATTAAGAAAATATGGACTCAATCCTATACGCTTATCGCACGTGCCAATGATTTGATTTACAATCTTGAGGGCAGAGATACAATTGCAGGCTTAAGCTTTGAACAACGACAGGGAATGATTGGAGAAGGCCTGACCTTGCGTGCATTCGCTTATTTAAACCTGGTGCGTATGTTTGAAATTATTCCGCTACGTACTTTACCTTTTGTTGATATAGCCGAAGATAACGGCGAGCTGCACCTTGAAAGTCAGGAACCAAATGTAATTTATAATCAGATTATAGCTGATTTAAATGCTGCAACTGGCATGTTACCGGAGGAGGCACCGACATATGGACGTCTTACAAAATATGTAGCGCATGGCCTGCTGGCTCGTACCTACCTTCATTTGGCAGGAGAGAGAGTGAATGGTGGTGATATAGGAATTGAAGAGTGCCATAAAAAGGTAATTT
>JAKSBD010000029.1 GCA_022361295.1 Bacteroidales bacterium | reverse complement strand
GTTTATGAAAGAGCCGTTTTTGAGGCTGGTTCGCAGGACTTTTACCTGATTCGTTATGCTGATGTATTGCTAATGCGCGCAGAAGCTTTGGTGGAATCAGGAAGTGTTGGTCAGGAAGTCTATGATTTAATTAATACTGTTCGTCAGCGAGTTAATATGCCAACAGTTGAATCTGTTGAGGGCAATGGATTATCACAAGATCAGTTAAGAGAGATTATACGTCACGAACGCCGTGTTGAATTGGCATTCGAAGGTCTTCGTTTCTATGACCTTAAGCGCTGGGGTGAAATGGAAGAAGGATATAACCGTATTGCTGCCGATGCTGTTAAAGGTTACGTTCCATTATACCAGGGTAAAAAATCAGAGGTATTTGCTGTTCCCCAGGAAGAGCTTGATGTGAATAAGAACCTTGTTCAACATCCGGCCTGGCAATAGTTAAAGTGATTAAATCGGGGCAGAAGTACCTTACATGTAGCTTTTGCCCTCTCTTTTCAACGGTTAAACAAAATTGAAATGAAGAAAATATTAATGATATTGAGCGCCGTGGTATTCCTAACGGCCTGTGAGAAGGAGACACCAGGATTTGATCATGAATTGCCTCCAAAAGAAGAAGTACCTACAACTGTTACCAAGAAAGGTGTATGCCTGACCACAAATGGTTTTACATGGTCATCGCGTGTTTCTGATTTAAAAGGACATTGGCATTATTCATGGGGGCATGAGCTGAAGGATATGGAACCGGAAAATATCGAGTTTGTACCCATGTTCTGGGGCCGTCAGGTAAGCGATGATAAGGTGGAGTACCTGAAGCAGTTAAAAGCTGATGGTAAAATAGAATATGTATTAGGTTTTAATGAACCTGATGGCGAAGACCAGGCCAATATGACAGTGGATGAGGCCATTGCTTTATGGCCTAAATTAGAGTCCATTGGTTTGCCTCTGGGTAGTCCGGCTCCTGTTGGCGGCACCAACGAATGGATGAACGAGTTTATGACACGCGCAAAAGCAGAGGGTTTACGCATTGATTTTGTTGCCATGCATAAATACCCTGGTCCAAATGCAGAATCGTTCCTGCAAAAGGTAAAAGAGGTATATGAGGCTTATGGATTACCGATCTGGATTACTGAGTTTGCAGTAGCCGACTGGAATGCAACGACAGTTGAGGATAACAGATATACGCCAGAGCAGGTACTGGCCTTTATGAAAGCTGTACTGCCTCAGTTGGATGCACTTGATTATGTTGAAAGATATGCATGGTTCTCTGGTCAGCCGGATAATAAGGCCCTGGCACCATCTGCATTGTTTGATGCTGAGAATAACCTGACCCCGCTGGGACAGTATTATGCCTATTACACACCAAATGAAGAAATAGGACCCGGGATAGATGCACCTATCTATGATAATGTTGAGGGTAACCTGGTTGAAAACGGCAACTTTGGAAACTATAATGTGTATGGAACAACAGATAAGCTGTCGGAGGCTGAGGCACTTGCCAAAACTGTTGGCTGGTATGGTTATCAGTTTGCTGCCGAGCCGGATGATGCCGTAGAAGGTTGGGCTTGTAAAATGTTAAACGGTTGGAGTGGCGATTCAGGTCTTAACACCAAATTCCCTGTTACCGCCGGTCAGACATTAAGCATCACCTATTCGGTTAAGTGGTTAGGACCTGATGGCGGTATTAAAATGGTGATTAAGGATCATGACACCAATACAAAGCTGACCTTGCCGGCAGAAGCTGTGCCCGTTAAAGCATCAGATAATAATCAGTGGGAAACTATTTCATATGAATTTACTGTTCCGGATGGGGTGTCAAATCTGCGCTTCACTTTCTGGAAAGGAAAAGGAACATCTCCTTGTCTAATCGACGAAGTAATAGCTAAGGTGAAATAAACTGTTTCCGAACGCTGTAGTATCAATCAGACCTTATAAGGAGGGGCTCAACTCCCCTCCGCTATCAGCTTTTTATTCTAACTAAATTTTATATTATGAAAAAATCTTTACTTTTCATGGCACTTGCTATGGCCTTTTGTTTAGCATCAAATGCCCAAACAACTGTTTGGTCCGATAATTTTGATGGCTATACAGCACCAACCAGCTTGACAACCGTGGGTTACGATGTGTGGGAGGGAACCGCAAATGCAGTGGATGCAGCAGCCAATGGAATTACTGCTGTTTCTGGAGCTAATGTGGCTAAGTGTCATTCAGGATCATCATTAAATATTTATCTGAGAAAAACAATTGAGCTGGAGGGTGGTAAGCAATACACTTATTCTGCATCGACAATGCAGGCAGATGGTAAGAAACATTTCATTCAGGTTGTTGTTGACGGAAGCACCTTAAAAGCAGAAGGAACAAACACATCCTGGCAGAGCAAATCAATTACCTTTACCCCATCTGTAACTCAGGATGTGGTATTGACAACATACATGTATTTTAAAGAACTGGCCATGTATGTTGATGATATGAAATTGACAATGGATACACCAACATCGATTAAAGATGCTGAAACAATCAACTTGTCAGTCACACCAAATCCATCAAACGGTATCTACCGAATTTCAGCATCAGAAACACTGGCATCAGTTGAGGTATATAATACGGCTGGTCAATTGGTGAAGAGTCTGCCTGCTGTTAATGCAGAAAAAGTAACACTCGATATGAGTGCCAGTTCACGCGGCTTATATGTCCTAAAACTGGAGGCAACCAATGGTAATTACTGTACAAAAAAAATAATGCTGAAGTAAAAAAGCAAGGTTTTATAGTTTACTGTACCAACACAGCAGTCAGCTGTGATTATAGCAGCTGGCTGCCTGTTGACTATGCCTGCTTATATCTGTTGGTGGTAAGTAATATTAACCGGATGCCAAACAGGTGGTGGTATGGTAGCCCTAAGTAAAAAACTGACTCCTTATTGCGTTAACAATCATTGTATGAAAAGATATTCTTTAGCACTCATTTTAATTTTTATCGGCCTTTCGGTTGGGGCGACCAATTATTACTTAAATGCATTAGACGGAAGCGACAGCAATTCCGGTCTGAAAGAATGCGATGCATTTAAAAGTCTGGATAAAATAAATACCATAGGCCTGAAAGCAGGTGATAAAATATTGTTAGCCAAAGGGCAGACGTTTAAAGGAAGCCTGATATTGGAAAATATAAGAGGAGAAGAAGGCAATCCGGTAATTGTTGAAGGCTATGCGTTTGATGAAACCACCAGAAACTTCCGGCCTCTTATTGATGCTTGTGGATTTAGGAATGGTATCCTGATTAATAACTGCAGTTATATTGCGGTTAGAGGGATTGAAATATCAGCCAATGGAGGTAAAAAGACAGCTCCTCAGCAACAAATGCGTTGCGGCGTACTGGTAACAACATCCGAATCGGGCAGGTATAGTGATATTAAGCTGGCAGATCTGTTGGTCCGTGATGTGTTCTTTGAAGAACCGGGTTTCGAAAGGGGTGAAGATGAAGT
>JAKSBD010000561.1 GCA_022361295.1 Bacteroidales bacterium | reverse complement strand
TTTAATTTCTACTTCTACACCACTTGGCAATTCTAACTTCATCAAAGCATCGATTGTTTTAGCTGTAGAGCTATAAATATCGATCAAACGCTTGTAAGATGATAATTGAAACTGCTCACGTGATTTCTTGTTCACAAATGTGGAGCGCAACACAGTGAAGATACGCTTGTGAGTAGGAAGCGGAATAGGACCGCTTACTACTGCACCAGTGCTCTTAACTGTCTTTACAATCTTCTCAGCTGACTTGTCAACCAAGTTGTGATCGTAAGATTTAAGTTTTATTCTAATTTTCTGACTCATAGTGAGAACACTAATTGTGTTATAATAATTCTACTTTTCCTTTTGCTTCTTTAACTACTTCAATAGCGATTTGCTTAGGTACTCCAGCGTACTCTAAGAATTCCATTGATGAAGTAGCACGACCAGATGAGATAGTACGTAAAGCAGTTACGTAACCAAACATCTCTGCTAATGGCACCTTAGCTTTTACTACACGAGCACCAGCTTTTGATTCCATACCTTCTACCTGACCACGACGCTTGTTGAAGTCACCGATAATATCACCCATGTACTCTTCAGGAGTAACAACCTCGACACGCATGATAGGCTCCAATAACTGTGGCTTAGCTTGTGCAGAAGCTGACTTAAATCCTTGACGGGCACAAATCTCGAAAGATAACTGGTCTGAATCGACAGCGTGGAAAGATCCATCAAATACTTCTACTTTCAATGCTTCTACTTCACTACCGCAAAGTACACCATTTAACATAGCTTCTTTGAAACCTTTCTCAATTGAAGGGATAAATTCTTTAGGAATGTTACCACCTTTAATTGTGCTTTCGAACTGAAGACCCACTTTACCTTCTTCAGCAGGGCCCATGCGGAACTGGATATCGGCGAATTTACCACGACCACCAGACTGCTTCTTGAACACTTCACGAAGCTCAACTTCCTGTGTAATGGTCTCTTTGTATGTTACCTGAGGCTGACCCTGGTTACATTCTACTTTAAACTCACGCTTCAAACGATCAATTAGTACCTCAAGGTGAAGCTCACCCATACCAGAGATTACTGTTTGACCAGTTTCTTCGTTAGTTGCTACCTTAAATGTAGGATCCTCTTCAGCTAATTTACCAAGAGCAACGCCTAACTTATCCATATCTTTTTGTGACAATGGCTCAACAGCAATACCAATTACTGGCTCTGGAAAGTCCATTGATTCCAATACGATAGGGTGTTTTTCGTCACAAAGTGTATCACCGGTACGAATATCTTTGAAACCTACACCAGCACAGATATCACCAGCTGAGATAACCTCGCGTGGTAATTGCTTGTTTGATTTCATCTGATATAAACGAGAGATACGCTCTTTTTTATCAGTACGAGTATTTAATACGTATGAACCGGCATCAATTTTACCTGAATAAACACGCATAAATGCTAAACGACCTACGAATGGATCAGTAGCAATTTTAAATGCTAATGCAGATAATGGTTCATCTTCGTCCATATTATAAGTTACTGCTTCATCAGTCTTAGGGTTTACACCTTCGATAGTACCGATATCACTTGGAGATGGTAAATACTGAATAACAGCATCCAATAAACGCTGAACACCTTTGTTTTTAAATGCCGAACCACACATCATAGGAGTAATCGTCTGAGCAATAGTTGCCTTACGAATTACTTCCAACATCTGCTCACGAGTGATTGAATCAGGATCTTCAAAATACATCTCCATCAACTCATCGTCGTGCTCTGCTACTGCTTCTACTAATTTTCCTCTCCACTCTTCAGCTTCAGCTTTCAAGTTTTCTGGAATTTCCTGTAGTTCATAACGAGAACCCATCTGAGCATCGTCGAACCATACAACAGCTTTATTTTCGATCAGGTCAATAACTCCTTCGAAACTATCTTCAGCACCAATAGGTATCTGAAGAGGTACAGGATTTGCGCCTAACATTTCACGAACCTGACGTACTACTTCAAAAAAGTTAGCACCTGAACGGTCCATTTTGTTTACAAAACCAATACGCGGAACATTGTACTTGTTAGCCTGACGCCATACAGTTTCAGACTGTGGTTCAACACCACCTACAGCACAAAACAATGCAACAGCGCCATCAAGAACACGAAGTGAACGCTCTACCTCTACTGTAAAGTCAACGTGACCAGGAGTATCGATGATGTTAATTTTGTTTTCAACACCTTCATAAATCCAGTTTGTTGTAACAGCAGCAGAAGTAATAGTAATACCACGCTCTTGCTCTTGCTCCATCCAGTCCATAGTTGCTGCACCATCGTGCACCTCACCAATTTTGTGAGTAATACCTGTGTAAAACAAGATACGCTCAGTAGTCGTTGTTTTACCGGCATCGATGTGAGCCATAATACCTATGTTCCTGGTCTTTTTAAGATCTGCCTTTCCCATGACAATAATTTCTTAAATATTTAGATTAAAACCTGAAGTGAGCAAATGCACGGTTGGCTTCTGCCATTTTATGCATGTCTTCTTTCTTTTTGAAGGCACCGCCTTCTAAATTATAT
>JAKSBD010000030.1 GCA_022361295.1 Bacteroidales bacterium | reverse complement strand
GGTTCAGAGAAGTTAAACTCTGTGGCAATTTCTGCAATAGTCTGATGTGTATAGATCAATCGCATCTTGATCTCAAAAATAAGCTTTGACTTAATAAAATCGGAAGCTGTCACATTAAACTGCGCTTTTACTAACTTATTAAGCTGTACCCTGCTTATGCCCATTATACTTGTATAATCCTCAATACGCTGATGAGTTTTCAGGTGTTGTTCCACTAATTTTCTAAACTCATAGGCCACATTATCCAAAGCAATGGCTGAACCAATACCATTTATATCTGAATATGTACGATTGAGGCGGATAAGGATATTATAAATCAATGAGCGGATAAGGTGCGCACTATCATTTTTGGGTTTAACCAGTTCTGTTTTGATTTCATTAAGATTAGCCAGGTAATTATAAAATGGCGTCTTCTCAAGTTGAAACTCCAAAGGATATTGTGTCTGATAAAAATAAAGCAGACGAAAGGTAAAATATTTATCGGCAAAAAACTCATTCAAAAACTCCTCCTGAAAAATCAGGAAACGAGCTTTAAAATCCTTGTTCAACAATTTCCACTGGTGCTTTTGGTGCTCTGAGATAAATACCACTGAATTGTTAACCAACTCAATCTCCTTATCATTAAGCATTAAACTCCCTTGTGCGTGCTCAATAAATACAATTTGAAAAAAGTCCGTCGATTGAACCTCCTGCTGAAGAATATTGGCATCACTCGACTGAAAGTCGAGCACATTGAGCAGAAAATCAACGCCACAAATGGTTTTATTGAATTTAATGTGTTTCAAGGCTGTAGTTATTTATAAACCTGAATTCGACATTAAATTTCGACCTCAGGTTATAAGTTCAAAGCTATAGAAAAAATCATATCTCCTCCAACTTTCAGCCAACTGACCAAGGTATATACATTGGCTTTTGAATAAATACGACTAAACACTCAAAGGCCATTTTACTTTTGTAAAACAGCCTCAAGAGTCTAGCGGAGTCATCACAACCGACTCATGTACCACTCAAATTATCACTACGTGTAACTTACAATCATTTAAATTGCCTCAATATAAAGGAAACATCAATTTCTCAGTCTTATGTCTTATGCTCACCTAAGGTTCAATGGGGTTATGTGTCCCCGGACGCTCAATAGGATTCTCTGCACCAGGTAAATCAGGATGCTCAATTTCAGGACGTTCTATCGGGTGGTCAATTTCAGGGCTAATGTACTTATCATCGTTGCTACATGAAGTAAAACCGATTCCTGCTACCAAAACTGCAACTACTGTTAATGCTTTTAAATTTTCCATGACTCAATTTTTTAATAATTAGTGTTTGTTAATTTTTACATTACAAAGATGCAGGGTTTTAGTATGCAACTTTATCCGTGGTAGTTCATGTAGTACTCCCAATAGCTCAAAGTGGAAAAATGTGAAGTATAATTGACAATAGATCGTTAGACTATTAGACAATAGACATCGGAACTATTAAGAATTAAGTATTCTTAATGGTTTCAGAACTGATTTACTAGGTGCCTAAAAATCAATCTTTTAATCAAAACAAGTAAATTGATTCAAATGTCTACCTTTCAATTAATTACAAAAAATTAATGAACTATTGATTGAGCCTCTATTGACATACTGAGCTTGATCACAAACCTATTCGAAATTTTTCCTGCCGTCAGCGGGAACATTTCCAAATGTTTGGAAACCACCCTGCCATCAGCGGGAGAAATTCAGCACACGACTATTGTTTTAATACGTTAATATTCAGACCGAAGGCATACCAGATTATTATGGTTTTTATCTTTTGTTTAATATACTCATCTCAACTATTTATCGAATAATATTGCAATTCAGCTGATTACTAAAAAAAATATCCTTACTTTGCATTTTATTATCAGTGACTCAAAAAAAATTTAATGGCGAAATCGCAACAATCATTTAGTAAGAAAGAGAAAGAAACAAAACGTCTTAAAAAAAGACAAGAGAAACAGAAGAAGTTAGAAGAACGAAGAGCGAACGCCAAAAGTTCATCGCTTGATGATATGATAGCCTACGTTGATGAATTTGGAAACATCACTGATACTCCCCCCGATCCGGCAAATAAGAAAAAGGTTAAAGCCGAAAACATCGATGTAAGTGTACCTAAAAAAGAAGCTATTGAGGTTGATCCGGTGCGCAAAGGTAAAGTTGCCTTTTTTAATACTGCCAAAGGCTTTGGATTTATTACCGAGCTTGAAACACAGGAGAAATATTTCGTTCATGTTAACGGTTTAACCGAGGAAGTTAAGGAGAACGACAGGGTAAGTTTTGAGCTTGAACAAGGTTTAAAGGGTTTAAATGCGGTCAGAGTTAAGAAAATATAAGACCAGATTACAACCTACATATATAGAATAATACCTCACAATACATCCACTAAATTAACAACTTAGAAAAGGAACGAGCTAATTAGAATCAGCTCGTTAATTTTTTTGGGTTAATAATAACAGTGGTTTGCAGTCTTATGCATTTCAACCTTTTGGTTTTGAAGTAATAAAACTGCAAGCTTTGATTTTAAACACATGCAATTCACCGAATTAAAATTAATCCCGCCCATATTAAAGGCACTAAGGGATGAGAACTATACCACCCCAACTGATATCCAGGCACAAGCCATTCCATATGTTCTGTCTAAAAAAGATGTATTGGGAAGTGCTCAAACCGGTACAGGAAAAACGGCCGCCTTTGCTATTCCTATTTTACAGCACCTTACACAGGAAGTGAAAGACACAAAAGGCAAACGAAAAATAAAGGCCTTAATTGTTACACCCACCCGCGAACTGGCTTTGCAAATAGGCGAAAGCTTTACGACCTATGGCAAATACACTAAAGTAAAAAACACTGTTATTTTTGGAGGGGTAACGCAAAATGCACAGGTAAGAGCCTTAAAAGCCGGTGTTGATGTGTTGGTTGCCACCCCCGGCCGCTTGCTCGATTTAATGAGCCAGGGATTTATTTCTCTTCATCACATTAAGTACTTTGTACTTGACGAAGCCGACCGCATGCTTGATATGGGTTTTATTCATGATATTAAAAAATTGCTTGAGAAGTTACCTAAAGAACGTCAGTCCTTATTCTTTTCAGCAACCATGCCGCCCAAAATCCTGAAGCTTTCACAGCAGATATTGGTAAAGCCCGAAAAAGTGGTGGTAAACCCGGTGTCTTCAACGGCTGAAACCATACAGCAGTATCTTTATACCACCAACAAAAGTGATAAAAAGGCCCTGTTACTGCATATTTTGCGAACCAATGAGATGGACCAGGTTCTGTTGTTTTCACGAACAAAACATGGAGCCGATCGCATCGTCCGCAACCTTAGAAATAAGAAAATTGATTGTGCGGCTATTCATGGTGATAAGAGCCAGAACCAACGTCAGAAAGCTCTTAAACAGTTTAAAAGCGGCCAGATAAAGTTATTGGTAGCTACCGATATTGCTGCCCGTGGTATTGATATTGACAAATTGCGCTACGTTATTAATTACGATATACCCAATGAGGCAGAAACCTATGTGCACCGCATTGGTCGTTGTGGTCGTGCAGGCGAAGAAGGCATTGCCATATCACTGTGCGAACCAGAAGAGAATACTTATGTGAGGGATATTGAAAAGCTGATTAAACGTAAGATTGACAAAGTAGATGACAATCCTTTTCCGCAGACGGATAAACCGATGAACAATGAGGAGAAAAAAGAGTTTGAAAAGGAAAAGCAACGAAAACGACAAGAGTATTTTGCCAACCGTAACAAAAAGAGAACGGACAAAAAACCAGGATTCAGAAGACGAAAACGTAATTAATATTTCTGAATGTTGATTTGTTGAACTGTCAAACTGTTAAACCGTCTAATTGACAAATGACCTAACAACCTATTGACCTTATCAATAAGCTGGCTGTAAATAGAAGGCCGTAGGTTTTCCATCTTAATAGCCCGGGGTGAACGAAGTTTAACCCCGGGATCCATAGGTTCTTTAAACACCGCTGCAACCAATATTCATCAAGGGGAGAAGCTAACTTGCAGCGGAATATGCAACAACTAAATAATACTGAGGTACATTATAAACCGTTTACATAAATGTATGTAAATGGCATAACAACCTATCGACCTATTGACCTAACCACCTAATAACCTAACCACCTAAAATCTCTCCCAATTCAGTACGCAATCGACTGATGGTTACCGGTGACACACCAATATATGATGCAATATCTTTAAGCGGCACTCTTTCTTTCACATTCTTATTATTGCGCATTAAATTGAGGTATTTCTCTTTGGCTGTTTGCGATTTAAATTCATCCAACTCCTTTACCGTATTAATAAATACACTCTCCATAAAACATCGCCCCCAATTGGCCCAATCGAGGTAGTTGCTGTAAAGGCTTTTTACATAGGCAATTTTCACCCTGTAAAACAAACTATCTTCCAGCAGCTCTGTCGTCTCATGTATATACGACATATTGATATAAGCATTTAGAGAAAAACATATATCTCCATCAAAGCCAAACCAAACCACTTTTTTATTTCCCTTTTCATCGATATAGTGATTCTTTACTGCCCCGTTTTCAATAAAATATAAATATGGCGAATGGATATTCTCATGAATCAGCACATCTCCTTTCTTTAGGCGAAATACTTCCAGCTCTTTAACTATAAGCTCTTTGCTTTCTTCAGATAGCCTGTAATACTTATCAATGGCCGCTTTGGCATTTTTCATAGCAACAATTTTTTATTGAGACTTAACAAATGTAAAGTAAAATACAATTAGCCTGAAATACATTTGCAGCCGGAAAACAATCGAGAATAGATTCTATCCTTCAGCATGAATAACCAGCAGTAATTGTTCTGATCTACCTTATAAAGCTGAACGGATTAATTCAGCATGAATACAAATGAAATTAACTAATCAACAAATAGCAGAATACAAAAAGACATTATCCCTCAGCATACCTGTCATTATCGCACAGGCAGGTCAAATAACTGTGGGACTTATTGACAATGTAATGATTGGACAGTTGGGAACAACCTCCTTTGCCGCTGCATCATTCACCAATACGCTTTTTAGCCTTGTGTTGATGTTTGGTATGGGTTATTCATTTGCACTAACACCCCTGATCGGTAAAAACTTTGGTGAGAAGAAATTTGACTCCATAGGTACCTGGATAAAAAATGGTTTGCTGGCCAATGCTTTTATGGGCATTGCCTTGTCGGTATTACTTCTTATTCTGTATATACTTATTCCTTTTATGGGACAACCGACATCTATTATCAGTCAGTCTCAGGATTATCTGGCCATACTTATCACATCGGTTTTTCCAATGATGGTATTTTATGGTTTTAAGCAATTTGCCGAAGGCATAGGCGACACTAAAACTGCCATGAAAATTATGCTGTGGGCCAATGCTATTAATATTATTGGCAATTATATGTTTATGTATGGCAAATTGGGTGCACCACAGCTTGGTCTGATCGGAGCAGGCGTTGGTACCCTCCTGGCTCGCATATTTATGGCGATCGCTTTTATTGTTCTGTTCTGTAAAAACAAAAATTACCAATTCTTCTACCAACTGTATAAGAAAAGCATATTCTCATGGACAAAATTCCTTCAAGTCATTAAACTGGGCATTCCTCTGGGTGCTCAGATTGTTATGGAGGCCAGTGCGTTTGGCATCTGCTCTATTATGGTAGGATGGATTAATGAAGTAGGCATGGCAGCTCACCAAATTGCCATTAGCCTTTCAACCCTTGGCTTTATGATTTACCAGGGACTTGGAGCAGGTACAACCATACGTGTGAGCCATTATAAAGGCGAGATAAATAAAAATGGGATTGTTAAAGCCACTAAAACCGGCATGCACCTGATGTTTGTTTATTGTGCGTTTATTATCATTGTGTTTATAGGAGGCCGAAACCTGTTGCCTTATCTGTTTACAACAAACGATACGGTTATTAAACTTGCTGCACAAATGCTAATAGTGTGCAGTGTATTTCAATTGGTTGATGGCATACAAATCATTCTGGCCGGCACTTTAAGAGGCTTTGCGGATGCCAGAATACCTGCTGTTTTTACCTTTATCTCCTATTTTATTATATCTATTCCCTTCAGCTACCTATCTGCTTTTATATGGGGCTATGGTGCTGTTGGCATATGGTTTGGCTTTCCTGTTGGCCTGTTTATCTGTTCTTCATTGTTCCAATTACGATATAAATTTATCCTGAATCGATTGTAGAAAACCATGAAAAGGTAGAATAGAGATTAGTAAATAAAAGAATAAATCAATAAAACTGTTCACTATCGAACACAAGGCCGTTCATTTCGGTACGATTATACTTAAATAAAATTCATGCCAAACTTCATTGGTTCTTACCACACTGTTTTTTAAGTTTTTTGGTTCAAATATTGGTCATGGCTGTGGGTGTTAATCATCAAAATAATATGCCATGAAAAAAGTCATTTTTGCATTGGTGTTATTAATGCTTGCAGCAGGCATAGTAGCACAGGAATCGAAGGTTAAACAGAAATTTATAGAAGAAACACGTGTGGAAGCTCCTGTTTTTATTGGCCTCATTGATTCTGACAAAACCTCACAACAAGCGTTCACACAGCATTTGCAAAACGAACTTGCTTATCTCTCAGAGTTCGATTACCTCACCGATGAAGGTATTGTAGCTGTAGATTTTATTGTAGAGAAAGATGGCTCTGTTTCAAACCTGACTGTTAGCAACTCGGTTTCAAGAACACTTGATGATGCTGTTCTCTCAATTATCAGAGAAAGTGACAATATGTGGCAGGCCGGTAAAGTTAACGGCGAAGTGTCCAGCATGGAAAAAACAGTATTTGTAAAGTTTGACATTCCCGGTAACGAAAGCCATAATGAATTAGCTGCTAATTATCTTAAAATTGCCATCAGGCAGCTATATGCCATTAATGCTATTGAAGCCAGATACCTGACAGCTGATAAAAAGATGAAAAAATGTCAGCGCAAAACAAATTCTGCACAACGTTACCTGACTAAAGCAGAACAATATCGACCTAATGACCTATCTATTACTTATTGGCAGGCTCGCACCTATGAATTACAAGGTAATAATGAGATGAAACAACAGAAACTTGACCAATACCTTGAACTTGCCCGACACGACATTATTGAAAAATCGCTTAATGATGATGTATTATTGGCAATAATAACTCTCAACTAGTACAAAAATGTTCACAACAACCGAAAAGGGTGCCGAAAGAGGTACCCTTTTTGTAAAAATGATGATGTCTTGTTATTGAGATAGTTGAAAGTTCGATTGAACATCTGCGAGTGAGATCTTGATCCCATTGGCTTCTGCTGATTTGTATTCAGTAGGCCACGTTATAAACCGCGACAGGTTACGCGATTAAAAATTGAGCCTTGCCACTGAAAGTCAATACATCACTCCCTAAATTACCCTACAACATTAAAAAACTTTATTTTAAAACACTTAACTCCACCTTGAAATAGAACTTTTCCTTTGTCGAAAATTCGAACTCACGCGCCCCTCTCCCATTAATAGATTCCAGGCGATTGCGAACGGTAATACCTGTACTTAGGTTTATATGTATATCCTTCCAAACTTTCGTTCTGAACTCCGGACCAATATTAATTCGCGAATAGCCCAGCTTATCAAGCTCATACGATTCAGATGAAGCAACCGACGCATTATATACATTACCATATGTTGACAAGGTCAGTCCTATCCTTGATTGTTTATAATGATAGTAATGTGACACATAAGCAGGTAAAAACATAAAAGTGCCCCATCGATCTTTTTTATAGGTCACACTTAAAACAGGCACCACTAATTCGCGTCCAAAGCGCGTACTAAAGGCTGCACCAAATCCATATTCAAAATAAGGACTGCTGCGCTTTGAAAGAATAGCGGCTGATTGTACAATCATGTCTTCATTACTAATTTTATTTTCAAAATCAGAAGCCAATGTGGGTGTTACTGTAGCAACTAAACGCCACCTGTTTTTCAAAACCTGCGTGATACCAATGGTATAGCCAAATGCATAAAAGGCCTCACTGTTCCTTTCATCATTCATCTCAACCCTGTATGATAAGCGATTAATATTGACACGATTGAGCAGGTAAGTTTTCTTATTCTTAATGGGCAGAGCAAACTGGAAGCTTGTGTTAAACTCTTCCATGTATACATCTCCATTACCTTCAGGGGTAGTAAATTCAGAATTACTGTAATTAAAATAGCGAAGTGATAGCAGGGGAAATTTAACCAGACGTTCATAACGTACAGAATCTGTTGCATTCTGGCCCCAGGCACCACTGCATAAAACAAGTAAAATTACTGCCAGGTAACTTTTTAGTGTTGTACAAATCAATTTTCCATAGATAAATGTTCGGGCTCAAAGAACGTCTTTCTATGCCATATAACTTGATATATTTGACTGAAACAGGATTATTAAAGGATGAACCAGACATGCTGTTTAATTCATCCATTCTGATCAATAACAATCTCCGGCTGGTTCCTCTTTTTTTATAAAAGCCCTGTAGTTATCTTCCTTATGTGGTATTAAAAAAGTACTTTTTAATGATTCATCCAGTCCTTAAAAGCACTTGCTTTAGCACGGCTAATCATTATTTTATCATTCAGGTTATTAACCAGCTTAACAACCAGTTTACCACTAAAGTAACTCTCAAACTTCTCAATAGCTTCAACATTGACAATTGTTTGACGGTTACTGCGGAAAAACATTTCAGGATCCAATTCTTCTTCCAGTTTATCCAGGGAAGTACTTAATATATGTTGTCTTCCTTCGTAGGTGACCGCAAAAGTTACACGGGCATCAAAATAGAAATAGGCAATATCTTCAACACCCAGCTTAAAAAAGGCTTCACGTTTTGATATTAAAAATCGCTTGCGGTAACCGCCTTGTGTTTTAGCAATCGAACGGGCCAGTTCCTGGTAATCAATATCAGTTGACTTTTTCTTTTCTTCTTCCTCATGCATCTGCAGAGTCAGTTCTATTGCCATTTCAAACTTGCCAATAGCCCGTTCCAGATCTTCTTCCTTAATTGGCTTCAGAATATAATCAATACTATTGAGGTTAAATGCCTTAAGAGCGTGCTCGTTGTAGGCGGTAGTAAAAATGATACCACTTTCTTTTACCTCTACCTGATCGAATATTGAGAAGCAGTTACCGTCTGCCAGTTCAATATCAAGAAATATAATGTGCGGGTGCTCATTTGTCTGCAGCCATTCAACGGTCTCACTTACACTTTGCAACATGGTCAGAATATTCCAATCCGGTCGCATATCAGCAATCATATCGCGCAGCATTTCGCCACTATGAATCTCATCCTCTACAATAATCACATTAATATCCATATCAATCGTCATTATTTGTTTGCTCTTTAATCTGCTTAATTAACGGTAACTCAACCCTGAATTCCTTATCCGTATGTTCAATCACAATTTGCTTATCGGTCAGTAATTCGTATCGTTTTCGTAAGTTACTCAGGCCTGTATTGGTCGAATAGGTTGTTGATTTAGGGTTTATTGAATTCCAAACCACAATATAATCATCTTTGGTGTATATTTTCAGGGTCAAAGGCGATCCTTTAGTAGCCACATTGTGCTTCACAGCGTTTTCAATCAGCAACTGCATGCTTAAAGGCGGTAGCTGCCAGCTGTAATACTTTTCGTCTACATTAAACTCCCATACCAATCCATCCCGTAATCGTTCTTTGTGCAAAGATCCGAAGGCTTTCATAAAAGATATCTCTTCTGAAAGTTTAATAGAGGTATGCTTATTACTTTGC
The DNA here is from genome assembly GCA_022361295.1 of Bacteroidales bacterium. Classification (GTDB taxonomy): domain Bacteria; phylum Bacteroidota; class Bacteroidia; order Bacteroidales; family Marinilabiliaceae; genus Carboxylicivirga. The sequence continues at coordinate 7,724 of JAKSBD010000030.1, read as the reverse complement.
AATACATAGCGATAAACATCTGAGAAATTAATCGCGAAGCGGATGGCCGCATCTTTATCCTGCCTGATTATGGCAATGAGGGTACTAAGATTGTTGAAGAGGAAATGAGGATTAATCTGATCTTGTAAAGCACGATAATCCTGTTTTAATTTATCTTGCTGCAGTCGTTCATTTTCAATCATAACCACCGATAGACTCTGGTGATAATTGAAAGCAAAGAGTAAAACCACATAAATGGTAACGAACAGTATGGAAATAACAATGGCTACATTATAAGCCATGTCAGTTAAGGGCTTGTCATCTTCCAGCCATGGTTTAATGTAGTGTGACATGGCAACTGCTATGACAAACCATATGGCTGAGAAAATTAATAATATTAAAATTCGTCCTTTGGTATGGGTATGCCAGGGATGCTTGCACGCTATAATTTTATTGCAGGCAAAAATACCCTCTGATATAAAGAAATACAACCATATTGAAAACACAAAACCTTTCCAGTCAAACGGTTCTTCAGCAAACAATGTTGTTGTCAGTACAAAATAAAACACCGCTCCCATTGCAAATTCAAACAGTAATCGTGTTTTATAATTCACAAATAGAATCGGTTTTCCTTTCAGGAATTTATCATTGTAACAGGCATCGAATTTCTTCATAACAGATAATTTACCCCTTTAAATAACGTGCTAAAGGTAATGACTCCTTTTAACTTTTTAAAACGAGTCACTACCTGTTGAGAAACACTATTGATTGTTGTTATTGGCCAAATCAATATTTAACTGACCAATACCTTTATAGTAAGCTGTTTTAGCCACCTCGTATGTAGCTAAAGCATTTAATAATCCTGCATGTGCCGATAACCATGAAGCCTGTGCGTTTAATACATCGGTTGTTGTATTTAAACCGGCATCAAAACTGGCTGTTACCTCTTCTAACGATTCAATGGCTTCGTCTTTACTTCTTTTGGCAATCTGAATCGCTTCGTATGATTCATTTACCTGGATAATATATTGCTGCACCTCCAGTTGAATTAACTCACGTGTATCATCCAATTGCAGCTGAGCCTGCTGAACACGAAGACGGGCGGCATCTTTCTTATGTTTTTTCTCGCGCCAATGAACCAATGGAATAGACAGCGAGGCCGATGCCTGTGTCATATCCTGTGCATCAACCAGGTTTGGAATTTCTGTATACCCATAGCTGACCTGAGCACCTATTTGCGGACGGTATGCACTCATATCCGTTTTCTTTTGCAATTCCGATATTTCAACCTGACCACTAAGCATTTTCAGCTCGTTTCTGTTACTCAAAGCCTGGTTAACACTATTGCTCATTATCAATAGTTCCGGATTGATATTTAACGAATCGCTTGCATCAATATCGGTATTCAGATCAAGGCCTACAATCTGACACAAGTTCATTTTCATGATCTTCAAGGCATTTTCTGCTCTCATCAGTTGCAATTGCGCTTCATTCTTCTGAACAGTCACAATAAGCTGCTCACTGCGCGGTGTAAGACCAAGCTCGTACATATCTTTCATTTGCTGCTCCAGTGAATCGAGCATTTCATAGTACTTGTTGGCCACATTCAATTGCTCTTTAAAAGCTACCAGCTGCCAATAGGCATTATCAGTGTTATACACTACCTGATCTGTTTCCAGCTTATAATTCTGCTGTGCTATTTCTACACCTTTATCGGCCATCTTATTGGCATAACGAATTTGCCCCCCTGCGTAAATAGGTACCTGCATAGCCACCTGACCATTATAATATTTGAGCTTTTCTGTTTCAAGGCTCATTCCTGCGAAATCAACGGTATTACCTGTTTCGACACCTCCGGCATCCAGTACAGGAAAACTCATAGGTGGAATTCCCATATTGTCCATTGAAGGAAGGTACATAGCTGTTGCACTACCGTCAATATTAGGCAGGTAAGCAGTACGCGCTTCTTTGCGCTGTGCTTCCGCTTCATCGTACCTTAACTTGGCGGTCTTAAGTGTTTTGTTATACTCAAGGGCCATTTGACGACTTTGCGAGAGAGACACCAATTGCTGAGCCGATGCTCCCATGCCAACCAATAAGCCTAGTATAATTATATAGTGTTTCATTTCTTTAGTTTTTAGTAACAGGTATCAAGTATCAAGAATCAAGATGATTTACATGATGCAGATAGTCTTGGGTCTTATGTCTTGTATCTTATGTCTACTACCTGTGTTTGGTTAAAAAAAATGGAGCCAGCTCTATGCCGTTGCATCCAACCGGCTCCACTACTAACCTATACATGAAAAAAAATCGTTTTACTCTTCTATCTCTTTTGACTTATGCTCATTTGCACAACTTAAACTTTTGGTATCAATCTTATACATTACGGCATAAGCCACCGGAACCACAATTAATGTAATAACGGTACCAACCAGCAGACCCGACATAATGGCAACCGCCATTGTTTTAAACATTGGATCAAATGCAAGTGGTAACATACCAAGGATAGTTGTTAACGAAGCCATCATTACCGGACGAACCCTTGATAATGTAGAGTCAATAATAGCATTGAGCTTTTCTTTACCTTCCTTTATCTGCAGATTAATTTCATCCAGCAGTACAACTGCGTTTTTAATCATCATCCCCATTAGACCCAGTGTTCCGATGATAGAGAAAAAGGAAAAACTCATCTGAGTGATTAAAAAGCCAAGTATCACACCAATAAAGGCCAGTGGCATAATTGACAGTATAATAACCGGCTGACGGAAATTATTAAACAAGCCAATAATGATGATGACAATAAGCAATGCAGCCAAAGGTAAGTTCTCGCCTAATCCGGCGTTAGCTTCATTACTGTCTTTGTATTCTCCTAACCATTCAAGTTTATATCCCTCAGGCAATGGAATAGCTTCTATCTCGTCTTTAAGCTTGAACAGCAGTTCGTTTGGCACCACACCATCAACCGGATCACATTGCGCTTTGATAGAACGTTGATTATCGTAGCGGCGAATCATACTGCTCTCCCATTCAATTGAAATAGAATCAACCAATTGCCCTAAAGCAACACTCTGTGGTAAGCCTGACCATACCGGAATAGATGACAACTGATCAACATCTTTCTCAATGGACTTATCAAGCTTAAGCATTACCGGCAACTGATAATCGTTGCTGTAATAGACACCTACAGGCAAACCTGTTGAGGCAATAGCCAAAGCGTTGGAAACATCAGAACGATTCACCATTAGCTCACGTGCTTTGTCTTGCGAATAAACAGGCTCCAATACCTTTACGGTATTTTTCCAGTCATTGGTAACAAAGGTTGCTGTTGGCTCCTTACGCATTATTTCATTGGCCTGTTCAGCCAGCTGACGTAGTACTTTATCATCTGGTCCGCTAAACTTCGCTTCAATTTTAAAATCACCACCAATGGCAATGTATTCACGTGAACGGGCAAAAGCCGATGGATAATTCGCATCTACATACTCCTGCACTTTTGTCATCACCCCCTTGCGAAGCTCTGTTTCTTTAGTGGTTACGATTAACTCACCATAGCTTAGGCTTAATCCATTCATTGGTCGCATCAGTGTATAACGAACCGGTGTACTTCCAAGGCTTGTTACTACTGATGAAACATCATCCCAGCTGCTTACTTCAGCCTGAATGGCATCTAAATCTTTTTCAACCTGACTGATATCTGAACCTTCAGGTAAACGATATTCCAATATAAACTGATCATACTCAGCACCAGGGAAGAAATTCTGTTTCACAAACTGGAATGACCAGAAAGACATAACCAAAACAACAATTGTTGCTATAATTACTATACTCTTATGCCATAATGCAAATTTTATAAACTTGCCAAATACCTGGTAAAACTTACCTCCGTATGGATCAACCTTTTCTCCGTCTTTTCCTTTCTTTTCGCGTTTCTTATAGAAATACTGCGCATGAAATGGTGTTTGAATCATGGCAAATATCCAGCTCACAAATAGTGAAATAGCCAACACATAAAATAACGGACGAAGAAACTCGCCTGCACCTGTACTGTTAAAGGCCAAAGGCATAAAAGCCAGTATAGCTACCAGTGTTGCTCCCAATAATGGAAAAGCTGACTTTTTAGCTGTACTAACAAAGGCCTTTTTACGCTTCATACCCCTGTCAAGGTCAACCAATATACCATCGGCTACAACAATGGCATTATCCACGAGCATACCCATGGCAATAATAATTGCAGCAAGTGATACACGGTGAATTTCAACACCAACAGGCCCCATTACAATAAATGTTGCCAGGATGGTAAATACCAGTCCGCTGGCAATAAGTAAACCTGCACGCATTCCCATTGCCAATAACAAAACAGCAATAACAATAACAACAGACTCTACAAGGTTTACAATAAAGTTATCAATTGATTCGGTCACATAATTGTGCTGATAAAACACCTTGTTACATTCAATACCCACAGGTAAGTCCTCCTGCAATTCGGCCACACGCGCTTCAACGGCTTCACCCAGGGTGATAACATTACCACCTTTCTCCATTGATACAGCTAAACTAATGGCTTCTTTACCATTGAATTTAAGTTTTTGAAGAGTTGGCTCATAAAACTCACGCTCTACTTTGGCCACCTGACCTAAACGATAACGTCCTCCATTGGGCAGTTTAACTTCAAAATTGCGGATTTCATCCAGGCTTTGAAATTTGTTACCGATGCTGATGCGAATACGCTCAGTACCCGATACAAATGATCCGGGGTTTACAATAGATCCCTGATCATTGAAAGCCTGAAAAATCATCATTGGATTGATGCCCAGCGATGCAAAATACTCATTATCAAAGGTGATGTTAACAACTTCGGTGCGCTTACCAAATACTTCAATTCGTTTTACACCTTCAACCAGCATCAACTCCTGCTTCACCCAATCCACATAGTCCTGAAACTCATGGTAGTCATAACCGTCGTTAGATACTGCCAAAAATATACCCGACACATCACCAAAGTCATCATTAATAATAGGCTCTCCGGCACCAGCTGGCAAACTTCCTTTTACATCATTAATCTTTCGTCGCAGGTGATCCCACAACTGGGGCATCTCCTTGGTTTTAGTACCCGACTTAATAGTAATGGTAATTTCGGACATACCGGCAATTGAACGAGACTCAAGAAAATCAATATTCTCTAATCGCTGAATTGCTTTTTCCAATACATCTGTCACTTCACGGTCCACCTCATCGGCAGAAGCACCCGGATACTGCGTAATGATAACCGCAGCTTTTACCGGAATTTCAGGATCTTCGAGCTTACCAATTGAATCGAAAGAAAAAATTCCTCCTACAACAACTGCCACAAAAACAAAGCTCAAAAATGCTTTTTGAGATAATATCTTGTCTAACATGTTATGAGCTTAATTATAATTTGCTATTGGTTAAAACTCTTACTTTCTGATTTTCAACCAGACTGTGTACACCTGCAACAACAACTGACTCATTGCCGGTTAAGCCTGAAGTAACGGATATTGAACCAAGGTTCTCAATCATCTGTACCTGTACTTCCTGACTAACTACTTTGCTTGCTGACTGGTCGTATAACCAAACATATTTTTTACCCTGCTTTTCAAAAACAGACTCCACAGGAATAATTACGGTATGGTTGTTATTGGCAGCCATGGTAATTCGCACCTTGACAGACATACCCGGTTTCAACTCTCTCATTTCTGAGTTATTCACCTTCAGGCGAACATCAAACATATCATTACCATTGGCTTTCTCATTAACTGAAAGTACCTCGGCCGGCACATCGTACGCGTTGGCATTGGCAACATCAATCATTATCTTATTGAAGTTTCTGGCTTTGTTAACTTTGCTTTCAGGTAATCCGAAACTAACCTCTAAATAACTTACATCAAGCAATGCAAATATGGGCTGACCAGGAGCCACATTTTCATAATTGCTGATTTGCTTGCGATACACATAACCATCGAAAGGAGCCTTTAGCTCTGTATCATTTAAAGCATTTTGAGCTGCCTCATAAGCGCTTTTGGCTGCCAAATAGCCCGCTTCAAGTCGCTCAAGCGTATTAATAGGTAATTTGTTTTTCTTATAAAGCTCCTGGTATCTGGCATACTCACCTTCAACCTGCAGGTATTGTGCTTTAGCCGATTGCAACTGAATTTTATAATCACGAGGATCAATACGCGCAATCACCTGGTTCTTTTTTACATAGTTACCTTCATCTACAAGTACGTTATATACCTGACCACCTACTTTAAAGGCCACATTAACTTCTTTTTTCTCTTTTAGCTGGCCATGAAATACAAGTTCTTCTTCACTGTCTCTTGTTCCCAATTGCTCAACCTTCACATAGCGCGGGGCAGCTTGTTTAGTTTCTTCTTTTGAACCACAACTAACCATACTTATTGCAACAAATACAAATGCAATCAACAACGGTAATGTTTGTTTTCTCATGATTTAAATATCCTGTTAGTAATACTCTGTTTCAATGAATAATTTGTTTCCAATTGCAAAAGTATTGGATAAACAAGGACATGCAGATAGTATTTGCTTGAAGCTGCAATTACTCTGCACCAAGCAGTAAGTCTATTGCATTAAGTGAAAGGCCCGGTAATGAAAAAGGCCTTAATTAACTGTAATTAAGGCCTTTTTTTGAAATGTCAATTCGTTTATTTTGCAAATCGCATTCGGTATCGGGGCGATATTTTTCCTTCTGCAATCTTATTTAGTTTTCCTTTGATCAGTCGCTTGGCAATACCTGATAAATGGTCAACATATAAAATACCCTCGGTATGGTCATACTCGTGTTGAATAACTCTGGCATTATAGCCCGAAAAGGTTTTTGTATGCTTATTAAAGTCTCTGTCGTAATATTCTATTTCGATAGACCACGGGCGCTCTACCTCACCGCTAATATCCGGTAAACTGAGGCAACCTTCATTATCAGCCCACACTTCTTCCGACTCACCAATAATCTGGGCATTGATAAAGGTTTCCTTAATGGGTGCTTCATCCTCGAACAAATCCTCCTTATCTTCATCATTCATCCCTTCATATACCTGCTCGGTATCCACAACAAACAATCTAATAGCTTTATTCACCTGCGGCGCAGCCAATCCTACCCCACTGGTTTCATACATGGTTTCCCACATGCTGTCAATCAGTGTTGCCAAACCCTCATAATCCTTCGTTATTTCGTCACACACCTTACGTAGCACTTTGGTGCCATATGCTGTAATTGCTAATGCCATTGTTTCAATTTTATTTTTCAGCTGCAAAAATAGTCTTTTTAGCATAAACCAAAGTTCTGGCGAAAAGTTTATTTTCAAAGGGCGCATTTTGTTGTATTTACTCGTAAAAGGGAAAACCAGAGAGGCAAAGACACTGAGTTTCGTTAGCCCATTTAAGTTTTCTGCCAGTAATGGCCCCATTTAATTAATGCGTAAGCTTAAATGACACCATAATGAAAAGACTCAAAAGACTCGCTTGCACGGACGTGCATAGCTTACTTTTCATTTGGTGAAGGCTTGCAAGGTTGTGTAAAGCTCATTTTTTCAATTAATGTGCGCTTGCACAAACGTGCATGGCTTACTTTGGCAACAAAGTACTTGCTCTGAAAAACAGTTACACCTCATCCCAACCTTTTCCTTGAAGGGGAGAAAAAAGGTGAAGTGATTAATGGTTGGTTATATTTAGTAATAGCCATCCTATATCCTAACTTCCTCTTAATTTTC
>JAKSBD010000148.1 GCA_022361295.1 Bacteroidales bacterium | reverse complement strand
TTTGTGAAATAACCAAATCTAATTGTTTTAGCTGTCGAATCCATGTAGGTTAATAAATAATCTCCATCGACCTTTGGTAAAATAGTCATGTCAAGCCAATATGTCTGACTTTGTCCTGATGCTAATTTTATATAATTAGAATTCGATTCATGGTCAAATGATTTGATGTTAATTGAGTCAATCTCAATATTCGTTTTATTCGTTATTTCAAATTTCGCTTTTATTTGTCTTTGACATGAAATCAATATATTGATTGAAGCTATTATAATCATGAATCGTAATTTCATTACCTATCTCTTTCTAACTTTTTGGCGTCCGTAAATTTTTCAAGAAACCTCTTCTCAATACTTTTGTCTTTCGTCTTGAAAATTATCGATGTTCCGTCAAAACTGATTATCTCAATTTCGCTTTGTTTTAATAAAAATCTATCTGGTTTTTTCCATATATCTGAATTCAAATCAGCGTAAGGTAGTTCTGAGTCTGTTAGGCTTGGAATATCACTCTTAAATCCACAAAACACTGCCCAAATAAATTGAATCTGCCGATTTTTAATAATTTCTAATAATTCAAGTCCCTGAAATGTAATTTTATCTGATTCATGGTCAAGCTTATTTACAGCCCCTTTTTGTTCATAATCAAAAATCATATAATCCTGATCAGTCAACAACCAATTCATTTCTGAGAACTCAATTTCAAATGGTTCTATTATCTCATACAAGTTTGTATAAAATTCTATCTGGTCAGTATTTTCTAATATGTAGGTCATTTCCTAAATGTTGCACTAGTCGATATACGTAGTATGCTTTATATCGTACCATATTGTTATTATATAAAGCATATCAAATCTATATTAAATATACATTTAATCCAAGAAGCTATTTTTTGATAATTAGTTGACTCTGATCAATAATTCAAGGTGCAGTCTTTCCTGAAAATGAAGCAATTCCCTTATCAGGCAGCTATAAAACAGACATTGTTCTTTCAAATGGTATCATCGAAAAAAAGCAGGCACTCCAACAGGCAAGTCAGCTCTCTTCATTCTTCTCCAATGAACGTAGGAACAGAAAGATACTGGAGCCTGTCAGTACCATAAATATAATACCGATGATAATAAATGCCTGGGCAAGTGACAGACGGTCGGTCATATAACCAAACAAGGGCGCTAATATGGAGAAGTTGGCGCGAATGATCAGGCTGCGTAAAGAAAGTACGGTTGCCCTGATATCTGATGATGTAATACGGTTGATGTAATCCTTGAGAACAGGGGTTGCGATACCCCTTGAAAAATAAAAGAAAATCAGCACCGGTAACACATATAATGAATGTAATAATCCGGCAGCAATAAATGCCCCGGTTATTACCAGGGTTGTCCCCCAGACTGTTGACTTTGGCCGCAGCTTTTGTTCTATTTTATATGCAAACAATGTGGTCATTCCTACCACCAAATTGAGTACTGTACTGGCTGATCCGATTTGAATCTCACGAAAGCCAATCTCTTTGAGGTATAGTGGATACACCCAGGCCATGGTGAGCGTTGCCGAGCCAATAATTGATGAGTAAATAATATTATAGCGGAGGCTCTTATTCTGAACCATTGCATATTTTACCACATTCCAGATATCTTTCCATGTGGCTTTTTGCGTGCGGGTGTATAGTTGTGGCTCAACAAGCATAAAAGCAGCCGGTACAGCAATAAAAGCGATGCCGGTTTGGAAAAAGAATGGTGTACGCAAACTGATTTCAGCCAGTGCTCCTCCTGCAAAACCGGCAATGGCCTCACTAAAGTTACCTACTGAAAAATTACGTCCTTCATATTTCAGGTAGTCGTTTTCACGCCCGTCAGCTTTTAAACTATCGTACAACATAGCCGAGTCGGCTCCACTTATAAAGCTCTGGCCGACACCCAGTATCAATTCAGCAGCTAAAAAAGCATAGAATCCGGAGGTAAATGAATAGATAGCAAAGCCCAGTGTTCCCAGTATACTTCCAATGATTAATGTACGTCTTCGCCCCAAAACATCGGCTGCATAACCAGAGGGTATTTCAAACACAACAATAGCAATGCTGTATATAGCCTTCAATTGAAATGATTCCTCAACCGTAAAGCCCAAGTCCTTAAAAAAAAGCATCAGGATAGGCATGGTCAGCATAAACCACTTGGCTATTTTGATCAGATAGAGCTTTGTAATATTGCCGGCGTACATCCTTATTAATTTTAGCCCGCGAAATTAAGAAATAAAGTTTACAGACGGAAGAAGTTTGATCCGAATTCAAGCCACATACTGAAACAATAATATCCTGCTAATTAGCTATGCCCGGCTCCTACCTTAATCTTTTTCTCAGAGTATATCATCAAAATTATTGCCACTGCGAGTAAAATAATTCCGACAGCATAAGTAAAACTAAAGCCATACCACTCATAGAGCTTTATCCCGATGATTGGGGCGAACAAAGCCCTGAAACCGGTTAGAAACAAATGAACAGACTGATAGTCGGCCGCCTCATGGGATTTACAAAAGTAGCTGCTACCAATACCCCACAAAATAGGCATACTTCCCATAAAAACGCCGTTAAAGAACAGAGCCACCAAAAACAGGTAATAGATCTTATAGTTCCACACCTCAAAGTAATAGGGGAAATACTCGGTTAAAGCAGTAAACAATATAAAGAGCATTAACGAGCCAAAGGTCAATATACCAAAGCGACGCGGATCGCGACTACCGATCAACTTGCCAAACAAAGGCAATAATACAATGGCCACCAGGTTAAACAGTATATTATAGAACGCCACCGTGGGATAATTAACATCCAGTGCTTCTTTATAAAAGATGGTCACCACAGCATGTGTACTCATCCAGGCGAAGCCATAGAGCATAAAACCAATCTCTAAATGACGAAATGCCTTGTTGTTCTTCAGAATTTCAAGGATACGTTTAAATGAGTCTCCAATGGCATGCCATATAGGCTTAGTGATGGTTTCTGCCTTTTGAATAAAATCAATCTTGGTGAGTTGATAAACTGAGATGACCCCTAACACACCAACTACCGGATAAAACACCTTATATGAATTGGGGTTAAAATGAAGCAATTCACCCACTAAAAAAGTGGATAATAGCACACACACTTTATTGATGGTAGTAGCATAACCAAAGAGTTTACCAAACAACTCGTGTCGGTAATTACCTTTTAAATATTGATTGATGGAAGGCACCACCGCTATCTTAGAGGTATGAAACAGTAAAAAGACAGTTAAGAATATTAAATGATAAACGGGTTCTAAACCATTATCACCGGTCACATTGGGGAATAGGGCAAAGCCCACCAGAGGAAGACGGGTAATGATGCCTGTAATGCGCAAGAAGCGCTTTCGGTTTGAAAAACGCCTCATCACCTCATTGGCCAGCATGGCAAACAGAAACACCACCATACTAAACTGGAACAGAAAGGCCAGCTGCACATTAGAGCCCTTTAGCGACTTAATAAAGATAAACTCATTAAGAATCAATGCACCACTGGCAATACCATCAATACTGCTGTAAAACAAATGCAAACGTAAGGTACGCGCTTCATTGCCTGTAAGTCCTTTGAAAATATTCATAGCGCGCAAAGATACAATGGAATTTTGGCGATTGACTTAATTGGTGAATTGTTTATTCGCTAATTTGTTGATAAGTTGAAAAGTTGAGGAACTGATGAATCGTCGAATTGATTAATTGTCGAACTGTCCAACTCGTGCACCATCGTGAAATAAGTTGAAGAGTTTAAAAGTGGATAAGTTGATTTGTGAAACTGCTGAATTGTTCATCGATCTATCGATCTAACAACCTAACGACCTATCAACCTATCGACCTAATGACCTAACGACCTATCAACCTAATGATCTAATGACCTAACGACCTAATGATCTAATGACCTAACGACCTATCAACCTAATGATCTAATGACCTATCGGCCTATCGATCTATTCAATATTCCATCTCCAATACAACATAACCCAATGCCTTCACTTCTACAGGCAAACCTTCATTAATCAGTTCTTCGCTGCCAGCTGCGGCATTCACCTTAACATTTAAACCTTTAAAGTCTATTTTTATGGGGCGCGGAATATCCAGCGTTTCAAAGGCATGTGATGGCAGTTGTACTGATACTCTATGATCAACAGTATCGAAATTCACTACAATCAACACCTTTTGTTTCTTACTGTAACGCAAAAAGGCATATAGCTTATCTGAATTAAAGTCTTCGTTTTGTGAGTTTTGCCACATTACGTCATAAAACAACCCATCGCTAAAGGCCGCCTGTGTACACATCATGTTAATGTCAATGTAAGCCTGCCTTACTAATCGCTGGTTAGCCGACAGTAAAGCACCATCAAACAAGCCACCGTTCATCCACTTTTGATGCTCTGGCATATTCCAGTAGTCAAAAATCGTGGTTCTGCCATCATCACCACTAAAGCCACATGGCCCCTCACCTGTTTCACCCACTTCCTGTCCGTTATAAATCATCAATGGCCCCTGATGCATAAAGGCAGAAACAGCCATGGCAGGTATAGCTCGTTTTGCGTCTCCTGCAACAAAGCGCGATGCCAATCGCTGTTCGTCGTGGTTTTCCATAAAGCGCAGCATATTGCTGTCTAAGCCATCCAACTGCTGCCAGCATTCTGAAATATCTTTTGCAGAACGATCCCCTTTTATAACATCAATCAGCGTATCATAAAGTCCTACCTTATCATACAGGTAATCGAATTTACCCTGGCGAATGTAAGCACTGTATAGTTTTGGATTATATACTTCTGCCACAAAAATTAACCATGGAAAAGATTGCTTAATCTGTGGTATCACCCAGTTCCAGAATTCTACTGGCACCATCTCCACCATATCACACCTGAAACCATCAACACCAAGTGATGCCCAGTAGTGCAAAACATACTTCATTTTCAACCAGGTATCTGGTATTGGCTCAAAGTGCTTCTTTAAGCCTCTGGTATAATCAATCCCATAATTAAGCTTTACCGTCTCGTACCAATCATTAATATCAGGTGCAGCAGTATACTTATCGTTACCCGTCGCTTTAGCTACCTCTTCTTCATATTTGACACCAGGAAAGCGAGCTTTAATCGCATCTGACAACTGCAGGGACTTTCCAGGTAAGTAGTAAAAATTATTATTGGCTTCAAACAATTGCGATGCATCGTCGTCTACTCCAAAGTCAAGCAGTTCTTCCGGTTTGGCATCAGAATGATATTCCCGTGCCAGATGGTTTGGCACAAAATCTATCAATACTTTTAATCCCGATTTGTGGGTGCGGTCAATCAAGTTCTCAAATTCATCCATTCGCCGGCTAACATCCTCAGCCAAATCAGGGTTGACATCGTAATAATCCTTTATCGCATATGGCGAACCTGCTTTTCCTTTTATCACCAGCGGATTACCATCGGGAATATTATTATCAGGATATCCTTCAACAACAGCATGTTCAATAACACCCGTAAACCAAACATGGGTAATACCCATTTTCTTCAGCTCCCTAAGGCATGTATTGTTAATATCGTTAAACTTACCGCTTCCATTCTCACTTCTGCTGCCATCAACCTTCATTTGGGCTGTCGTGTTCCCAAACAATCGCGGAAAAAGTTGATATACAATCACTTTTTGACTAACCATATCAGAAAAATCTTTTGGGTGGTGTATGCTTTAAAACCAGCGCGGTGCGATTAGGCAAATACAAGTGCACACGGTGCCTGCTCGACATTTGCGCTTCGGGTCGTGTATAATAGTCAATACTTTCGTCAACACGATTAAACCCGCCAAATGACGAATCATCGGAATTGAGAATAATATTGTATTTCCCGGCTGCAGCCGGTATGCCGTAAAAAGTAAATGATTCTGTAGGATTTAGATTAAACACAAACAGTAAATCCTTGCGACGAACTGCCAGAACCTGGTCTCCATCATTGGCCTCAAGACAATCAATATGAGGGTCATTAATAAACTGCTCTTTTTGTTGTAAGGCAATCATGGCCTTATCAAACGCATCAAGTAATTCAAATCGTAACTCGGAGTTATCAACCAGGCTCCATTGACGACGGGCATATTGATAGGACCAGTCATTGCCTTCCCGAGGAAAATCAATCCATTCGGGATGCCCAAACTCATTCCCCATAAAGTTAAGATAACCATTCCCGGCACTGCAGAATGTTAATAAGCGAATCAGTTTATGAAGTGCTATACCACGGTCTATGGATACACTTTTATCCTTTTTACTCATGGCCCAGTATATGTCGGCTTTTACCAGGCGGAATATTATCGTTTGATCGCCCACCAGAGCCTGATCGTGTGACTCTGCATAGCTTATTGTTTTTTCCTCTTCCCGTTTATTGGACAGCTCATAAAAAATATTACCAACAGCCCACTCTTCATCCTTTTGCTCTTTAATCAGCTTAATCCAAAAATCGGGTGTTCCCATTGCCAGTCGGTAATCAAAACCTATACCTCCCTGTTCAACCGGAGAGGCCAGTCCCGGGTATCCGCTCATTTCCTCAGCAATACTGATGCTGTTTTGGTTGCATTGCTTCATCAGCTTATTGGCCAATATCAGGTAGGTCAGTGCATCTTCATCCTGCCCTCCATCAAAGTACATATGGTAATCCGTAAAGCTACGTTCCAATCCATGGTCGAGATACAACATACTCGTAACTCCATCAAAACGGTAGCCGTCGAAATGGAACTCTTCGAGCCAGTATTTAACATTGGACAAGAGCAAATGTAATACTTCATGTTTGGCATAGTTGTAACACAGCGAATCCCAGGCTGCATGTTCACGCCTCTCATTATCATGAAAAAACTGGTAAGGAGAACCGTCAAATAAGCCAATGCCTTCAAGCTCGTTTTTTACCGCATGCGAATGAACAATATCCATTATCACAGCTATTTCCATATCATGGGCAGTATCTATCAGTTCCTTTAGCTCATCGGGCGTACCAAAGCGCGACGATGGTGCAAACAAACTGGATACATGATAACCAAAGGAACCATAATAGGGGTGCTCCTGAATGGCCATCAGCTGAATGGTGTTATATCCGGCTTTTTTCACGCGGGGTAATATCTCAGTGGTAAACTCGCGATAGGATCCAACACCCTCTTTTTCGGTGGCCATACCAACATGAGCTTCATAAATAAGAGGTACCTCAACCTTAGCCCGCTTTTTATCATATTTCCATTGGTAAGGTTTATCAGGGCTCCATAACTGTGCCGAAAACAATTTAGTGTCTTCATCCTGTACCAGGCGCGTAGCCCAAACCGGAATACGCTCCCCACTACCATCGGGCCATACAACCTTTAGCTTATAAAGCGTTTGATGAGCGATAACATCCTTTCCCAGGTGTAACTCAAACACATCATTATCAATACGCCTGAATAAAAAAGATTTGCTTTCCTGCCAGTCAGTGAATTCTCCTATCAGATAAATAGCAGTCGCATGTGGTGCCCATTCCCGAATGACCCATCCATCCCCATGAGGATGTAATCCGAAATACTGATAGCCATTGGCAAAGTCGAACAGAGAAGTATCTATTAGTTTATTCTCTTTCTCTACAGCGGCTCTTACCCGACTATCTATTGTTGCTTTATAGGGCTCTAAAAAGGCATCAATTTTAGAAATATGATTTGGCATACGCATATTAATTCAAAGGATTTGAATTGCTGAAAGGGGGATTTTAACAATGTTACATTGTAAAACTGGTATATAAATATACGACTATTCTTTTTAGGGTCCTGTTAATTTGAGGTAAAGATTTTTTATAAAAAAAGCGACCTTATTTATGGAATCACCGGATGGCTTGCATCCTTTACACAAATTGATGCAAAACCTAAACTTATAAATGTATGCTAAGTATTAAAAAATCTATCCTTTCCCTTATTCTGCTTATCACTTTTAATCATATTAACGCCCAACAACTGCCTGATAGCAGGCGTAACAGTTATTACAGGTTTATTTATGAAATAAGTCCTGCGCAGGCAAAAAAAATTCATAAAAAAGGCCTGAATGAAGTTGATGAATCATGGTTTAGCAATCTGGTTGACAGTATTCCATCCGATTCAGTACTGACGAAACAATTAGCTCAGGGGGACTACCTGCTGGTATCGGTTGAAGACAACAAGTTGCAATATACTTATCGTTCCTATAGTGACATAAAGCTGGTTTTGCAGAACAATTACTCAGATTTAGCATTTACTCTGGCCGATAAAGAAGGAAACACAATCACAGACGCTACTGCACGCATTAATGGCAGAATGGTTCGTTTCAATAGAAAAACGAATAATTACCATTGGACCAATAAGCATTTTAAAGGAACCATTGAGGTAAAACACGAGGGCTTTACGTCTTATTTTTACATTGACAACCTGGTAAAAAGTGGAAGTGTGACACGTCAGATTCTCTTCTCTTTCCCTTTAAAATATGTGACCATTCCGGCCAAATTAATATTGTATCTGCCTTATGACATTTACAGAAGCATCCGCTTTAACGGCACTTACGGATTGCCCTATTACATTATCAAACCCTTTAAAGATATTTATTACTCCATAAGCTACGGGGATCCCCAAGGATTTGTTTACAAATGGAGCAAATGCTTTGACAGAGAGGAGAAATGGGATGATGCTTATTCCGTTTTCAGCAAACCAAAGTATAAGCCCGGTGATACCGTAAATGTCAAGACCTACATCTGTAACGACAACGGAAAACCGTATGATGGCGAATTAAATGTATACTATTACAACAACGGCTATAAAAAACTTGGTGAGGCCAAACACAGTCAAAAAGGGAGTTATCATTTCAGCTTTGCCATTCACGACTCTTTAAACTTTAAGCTGGATAATTACATTTCCCTGTATTTTGGTCCTAAAAAGTGGACACACTTATCATCGTGTTCATTTAAGTATGAAGATTATGAATTAAACAGCATCCGCTACACATTTAAGACAGACAAAGACGGATACACAAGGGGCGAAAAAGTAGAAATTACTGCCAAAGGTGAAGACATGAATGGCTACCAAATACCAGATGGCAATATTGAATTGTATTTACTCGATGACAAGTGGCACGAAGAATTTACCGATCGTCTTGTGCACATTCCCGACACAGTTTGGCACCACCGACAAGCACTTAACAGCAGCTCTGAAACAAACATTTTTATTCCCGACAGCATCTTTCCCTGTATCAATGCGCGCTATAAATTAACAGCTCACTTCACCAATGCTGACAATGAACTGGTGACGAAACGTCAATCTTTTAAATACTGGCATATTAAAGAAGAAATTGTTTCATCGCGTAAAGGTAAGGTTCTGAATCTCGCTTATCTCAGGCAGCAGGATACGATTACAAAAGATGCGCGCCTGTACAAACTCGATAACAACCAACTGCTTATCTCTGAAGAAAACATACAGTTGCCAGCAATAATAAAGATTGAAAAGCATGTTGCTGCCTATCGTTTGGTAGCTGGTAAAACAGAACATACTTACCAGTTATCCGCTCATCAGCCTGCCCTGGGATTCTCGTTTACACGCGATCATAAAAACATCAGCATCCACGCAAATAATGCAGAGAACATCCCCTTTAATTACACACTCTATAAAAAGAATAAAGCCATTGACAGAGGCTATTCGACAAAACTGGACACTGTAATAACTGCAAGAAATACACATAACTACTATCTGTCGGTTCAATACCAATGGGCGGGTGTTTCTCAATCGCAGGATTACACCATTCCAATCCGGGATAAAGAACTGCAGCTGACTGTTGATAACCCTGAGAGCATCAACCCGGGACAATCTAAAGAGATTACACTTAAAGTAACTGATTACAAGGGTAAACCTGTGTCAAATGTTGATGTAACAGCTATGGGGCTGACCAAAAAATTTAAATACAGTCCTCCTCCTTTGCCCTATTATGGTAAGGCAAAACCAAACAGAACCATGCGTAACAACTATGCAAATAATGCTAATATGATGGATGGCAACTCTGCCAGCATCCATTTAGATTATGAACTCTGGAATTTGCGCATGCAGCTTGATTCCATTGCCTATTATCAGTTCATCTACCCTGAAGATGGATTCTATCAAACCCGCATACCCACCAAAGAACACAATACACAAGTTGCTCCTTTTGTGTTTATCGACGGTGAATTACAGCAAGCCCATATTATCTGGATCAACAACCGCATTGTTTACTCATCAGTTGACAATACCAATCCACCTTACAGCTTTTTATGCCAGAACGGACTCACAGACATTAGCATTCGCACAGCCAAACATGATATTTCTATAAAGAACGTAATGATTACGCTTCATAAGAAAAACATCATTTCTATTGATCCCACAGTACACAAAGAGGTGACTGTACTTGAACGTAAAGACCAATTTACAACATCGGAGAAAAGGCAATTAAAATTATCATACGCACCGTTTACTGTTACAGAGTGGAACAGGCCGGTATTAGTCAGCCAATTCAAGGATATAAAACTGCTAAAATCACCAGGTCATAACCAATACCAGCGTCAGTTTATAACAGGCCCGTTTAACACACAATTATTCATAAACTATACAGGCTTATCAAAGATGAGCTTTACTCACGAACCGGGCTATAATTATGAGGTATGTGGCGACAAGATAAAGATGAAGTCCAATGCTCAAACAATGTTTTTCGTCGATAAAACCTTAACCAATGATTTAAGTTTACCGGGCTTAAAGGATATGGCATGGACTAAAAAACAGATGGATAAAATGCTGGAAAGCACAAAGAATATCAGTATTTCGCGACGACCTGCTTTTTATAATCCTATACGAACAGAACGAGGCAATACACGTTTACAAATTCGCTATACTAAAAACAAAGAGAAAGATAACGCCCTTTTGTATACATTACTGTTTAACGATAACAAACCGGATTTCATCCGCATTAACAATGGTGCCAACAGAACATTCCATGACTTGGAGAAAGGCCATTACCGATTGCTGTTTGTGCTTAACAACAACCGGTATTTTGAAGAAAACAGCATTCAGTTAAAAGCAGGTGGCACTCATTATATTAATGTGACTGAAGCTGATTCACTAAAATCGGATGACACCATTAAACAGGTTATTGCATTAATAGAAAGCAACACAACGGGGAGCTCTTCAGCAAGGCAGGATGCTGTTAAAAACAACATATTAAAAAGCTTTAGTTGGGAAACAGCAAGAGATGGCATCCTTATCAGTGGAGTTGTCAAAGACAATACGGGAGAACCTATTCCCGGAGCAACCATTATGGTTAAGAACACGAGTTTTGGTACAATAACCAATATTGATGGTGAATATGAGTTAATGGTACCGGAGGCATCATCTGAGGTAATTTGCAGCTTTATTGGTTACAGACAACAAAACATCCTCATCAGCAGCGGGCAGTTTGGTCATATCATTATGGAGGCTGAAGAAATGGCACTTGATGAAGTAGTAGTTGTTGGTTATGGCGTCTCTGAAAAGAGAATGCTTACCAGTTCAGTTTCGACCGTTAATGCCTTGCAAGGCCGCGTAGCAGGAATAAATATCGTTCCAGGGAGCAGTAAGTCAGTACAAGTTAGAGGCACTGGTAGCATTGTTGGTTCTGCGCCACTCATAATCATCGATGGAGTGCCATACGAGGGCAATCTGGCAGATATAGAAACAGGTAATATCGAGAGTGTTGAAACGATCAAGGATGAAAGTTTAACAGCCATATATGGGTCAAGAGCTGCAAATGGTGTGATTATGCTCAAGCTAAAAGGCAATACTGTTATTCCATTTGTAAAAGCCAATTTGAATGAAACGGCAGAGTTTACCCTTCCGGCCAACAATAAAGGATTAAGAAGTAACTTTAAAGATGAGGCCTTTTGGCACCCCTCTTTGCTAAGCAATAAAAATGGAGAAGTAACATTTAGTGTGACGTACCCGGATGACATCACCAACTGGCAATCGCATATTTTGGCTATTTCGCCCAAGGGGCATACCGGCTCCTGGAGCGGTCAGACGATGGCATTCCTGCCGCTGTCAGCCAACCTTATTACACCAGCCTTCGTGACTGAAGGAGACACTGTGTTCATCAAAGGGAAAACACTCAACTATTTACCTGACAGCACACTGGTTACACGAGAATTAAGTATTAATGATTCTTTTTTAAGACATGAGAGCATTATAAATAAATTTGAGTTGGATAGTGCAT
>JAKSBD010000526.1 GCA_022361295.1 Bacteroidales bacterium | reverse complement strand
TTTATTTACTTTAATTTTCTCACACTTAATTGGTATTGTTACGGCTTCGCTTTTTTTATTTTCAGAAGAAAATAAATCAAGAGGGTCCTCCTGTGTCAAGAAAATTTTGCCTGTTATTACAAAGTTACGTGCGTCGTATATGCCTGTTTCTCTAAACTTAAGATAACAAGAGTTTAATAGAGTAACTTCATAGTTTCTTCTTTCATATCTTACAATATTCTTGCTCCTCTTTTCATCTGCTTTTGATATTTGTATCATATCAGGTGGCATAATCGAAAAATTTTCAACTTTTAAATAGTTCTCTAGAGAGTTATATAGAAGAAATCTTACCAATATTGAATCTTTTGTTGTGATTTTATTTTTGTCAATATCAAGTTTCATAAAAAAATCCTCTAATTCAATCTCTTCTGCTTTTTCAACATAGGCGAGTTGCGTATCTGGATTGATTTTATGATTAGAATCTGTCTGCTTTGGCAAAATATTAATCGTCAAGGGCTGTAATTCAATCGTATCTCTAGAATGATTAAGTACAACTTTAATTGGTTCAATGGTGTACAGTCCGGCCTTATTACATCTAAATTTATATGTTCTAGGGAACTCATCCCATGAATCGTTTGTCACTACTTTCAGCTTTTCAAAATACTCTAATTCAGGCAATATAACCTTATCAAACCTTTTGCAAAAAACATCAATCTCAAAAACTGCATTCTCGATAGATGTTTCCACACATCGAGCTTTAACATTATTTGAGTCATTCTGCCCTAAGATTGGTAATCTATTGGCTAATCCGATAATTAAGATAATTATTAAGGTTCTCATATTATTGCTATTTGTATTGCGCCCAACGGCAGTCTGTCTAAAAACTATTAAGCTGCCGCATTATTAGTTAAAATTAGGTTTAAGTTTTGAGAGTTAAAAAGGTAATGCCGTTTGACGCTCATTTCTTGCAAATACTTATTCAGGCTCGTAAATGCGCTTCCAATTGCATTTTTGAGCTTTTTGAACGGATTGAATCGGTTTAAAACACCTATCAATAAATCTAACCCCACAATATTAATTAAGCGGCGAAGGTTATAGGCTGTCATGATTAAGCCAACATCAGCACTGGCTCTGCTAATTGACCTTTTTGTCATGATATGGTCAAAACCCCATTGCCGTTTAATGGTGCCATAGGGATGCTCCACAATGGCCTGTCTGCGTTTATAAAGTTTCGGATTGGCTTCAATTCGTGCTTTGTTGGCGGCCACATATATATTTTCAGCATGGTGGCGGATAATACGCCCATTAACTTTGGCGCTTGTACACTTAGCTCTGCTTGCACATGCTTTACAGGCTGGTGTTCTGAATAGCTGAAAATCACCGCCGCGATTAGCTTTGTGCCACTTGCCATTGGTGGTCAGGGTTTGTCCCATTGGACAAGTATAAATGTACTGCTGCGAATCAAATTTAAAATGCTCCAGGTTATAAGCTGGGTCTGGAGCCTGTGAGTTTTTAGGGATTGCAAGAATGGCTACCATTACATCCAGTCCCAGTTTGGCTGCTTTTGCAAACTCACTTCCGGTGTGATAGCCTTTATCGTAAAGTGCTGTAAAGTTATTGTGTCCAATCTCATCAACCGCACGCTCCACCATTGTTCCCATTGCGTTGCTGTCATTTTCATTGGTTACAAAATAATCAACAGGCAGGTTGTGTTTAGCATCAACCGTAGTTTGTAAATTGTAAGCCACCTCTGTAATGATGTTTCGAATAGCCATCTGGCGACTCTCCGGGTCTGATGTTGAAATCTGTTTTTCTCCTGTTTCCTTTAGTTCAGCTTCCAGCTTATGATACTTCTCTTTTCGCTGCTCCTGCTTAGTAATCTCATCCTTCAGTTCCTTTTTCCGCGATGAGTCACCGTCTTCCTTAGCCAATGCCTGGCTGTACTCGTCCAGCTTGTTTTCGATGTATTGCAAGTGACGGTCAATCTTCTTCTGGTTGAAGTTGTTCTTCTTACTGTTCTGTGCTCGTAGCTTAGTTCCGTCTCCTGCCAGAATCTGACCACCTATCAGGTTGAAATACTTGGCTACCCGGACCGTTTCCTTAAACACTCGTTTGATGGCCTTGGAATTATCGCGCCTGAAATTGGCTATCGTATTGTGATCAGGTTTTAACTGCTTGAGCAACCACATCAATTCAATGTTACGTTTGCATTCTTTCTCTAATGATCGGGATGAACGGATACGGTTTAAATACCCATAAATAAACAATCGTAACAAATCACCAGGATGGTAGCATGGTCGTCCATTTTCCCCTGCCTGCATATCAAAACCCAACTCTTCAAGTTTTAGCTTGGATACAAAGGCATCAATCAACCTGACTTCATTATCTGCCTCTACAGCATCATCAAGCGTAAGGGTGAATAACTGGATTTGTGTGCGGTTTTGGCCTTGGATGTATTTCATACTTGAAGATACAAAATATCTGATCTTGTGATTCTTAAATGATAGGTTTTTAGACAGTCTGACGGTCCCGCTGCATGGCGCTGTAGCAGA
>JAKSBD010000474.1 GCA_022361295.1 Bacteroidales bacterium | reverse complement strand
AATGCCGGTACGTGTGAATGAATAATTATTAGTGTATAGTGATTAATGATGAGTGAGTGCTTAATAACTAAACTGAACACCAGGTACACACAATCACCTACTACTTATAAAACTTAAAAGTCAAATGAAAAACATCATAGCATATTTTATGAAATTTCCGGTGGCAGTCAACCTTATTATGGTGCTGGTACTGCTATTCGGAGCTATTTCATTACTCAATATACAGAAGAATTTCTTCCCTAATATACCACAACGCTATATCTATGTGGACATTGTATACCCCGGTGCTTCACCTGAGGAGGTTGAAGAAGGTGCCATCCTTAAAATTGAGGAAAATGTAAAAGGACTGGAAGGCATGGAGCGAATCACATCTGTTTCGCGCGAAAACAGTGGTACCGTTACCATTGAAATGCTTAAGGGAACCGATATGGATGAGGCACTTATCAAAGTTAAAAACGAAGTGGAGCGTATTGCATCCTTCCCTGTCGATATTGAATCGGTTGTAACCTACAAGCATGATGATGTGAACTTCTCCATCAATTATGTCATTACTCCCAACGAAGGAAAACAAGTGAGTCTGGAGCAGCTGAAGGCAACAGCCCGCGACATGGAGCATGACCTTCTGCGCATGGATGGTATCTCGAAAATTTCAATTGGAGGGTATCCCGATGAAGAAATTGCCATTCTTCTAAAAGAGGATGCACTTGAATCCTATGATATCACCTTTAGTGAAATAGCCAACGCTGTTAAAAGCACTAACCTGCTTATGACTGGCGGTAGCATCAAAGACGGCGAAGAAGAATTCTTTATTCGTGTTCGTAACCGCGAATATTATGGTGAAGGGCTCGAAAACATTGTTATTCGCAATACCCCTGTAGGAGGTATAATTCGTCTGAAAGATGTAGCTACTATTAAAGACCAGTGGGCCGATGCTCCATCAGAGGTGCTGTTTAACGGCAAGCAAGGCGTGGTAATTACCATTCAAAATACTTTTTCGGAAGATATTGTGACAGCTACTGATGCTGTAAAGGAATATATTGCTGAATTTAACGAAGAGCAGGATTTACTGACCGCTACCGTTATTCGCGATCAGAGCGATTTACTGGATCAACGCATTAACTTATTGGGGAAAAACGGAATCATTGGTATTGTACTGGTATTATTATTCCTCTCCCTGTTTCTTAATCCACGTATTGCTTTCTGGGTGGCAATAGGTATCCCTTTCTCTATGCTTGGGATGTTTATATTGATTCCCGGCACTGATGTAACCATCAATATGCTATCCCTTTTTGGACTGATACTGGTACTTGGTATTCTGGTGGATGATGCCATTGTGGTAGCCGAAAATATATACCGTCACTGGCAAATGGGGAAAACACCTATTAAAGCCGCCGTAGATGGCACTCTGGAAGTTACGCCGGCTGTACTGTCGGGTATATTAACAACTATGATGGCCTTCTCAGCCTTTATCTTTTTAGATGGTAGAATGGGCGATATGTTTAAGGAGATATCCATTGTGGTAATTGCCATTTTATTCGTATCACTTATTGAAGGACTTATTATTCTTCCGGCACACGTGGCGCATTCAAAAGCACTTAAAAAAGACTACAAAAGTAAGTGGATGCAATACATGGGTTGGGCAGAAAGGGGCTTGATAAAAGTTCGTGACATTACTTATAAGCCGGCTGTTGAACTGGCTATTAAATACAAGACCATCACCTTTTCCATCTTCATTGCCATGTTTA
Organism: Bacteroidales bacterium; assembly: GCA_022361295.1. Classification (GTDB taxonomy): domain Bacteria; phylum Bacteroidota; class Bacteroidia; order Bacteroidales; family Marinilabiliaceae; genus Carboxylicivirga. The sequence goes on along the minus strand of JAKSBD010000474.1, from coordinate 20,212 downwards.
TCATTTCCTTAGGAATGGTATCGGCACGATGGGTCAATGTAACCTTCTTTCCTCAGGTTGATGGCGATAACATTACTGTTAGCTTAACGATGCCTTCTGGCACCGATGAGTCAGTTACACAGCTGCAGCTGGATAAAATTAATACAGCTATCTGGGAAGTAAATGAAGACATGCGTCCACTGCAACCGGATAATGCGGGTATCATCAAACAAACATTCCAGCAGTTTCAGGGTAGTGGCAGTAGCGCCACAATCCAGATTACCTTGCTTGATGGTGAGTCAAGAAGTTCAAGCACCGATGATGTCACCATACGCCTGCGCGAAAAAGTAGGTGATATACCGGGTGCCGAAGCTTTATTGTTCGAAGGCTTTAATCCGTTCGGTAAGGCCTTGGTTGTTTCTCTGTTGGGTGATAACAATGATGAATTACGAGCTGCCAAAGAGGAGTTTAAACGTGGGCTCAATAATATGCCCGAGGTGACTGATGTATCTGATAAATCGCCGGTTGGGTATCGTGAAATTGAAATTACTCTGAAAGAAAAAGCCCATCACCTCGGCCTTACTCTTCAAAGTGTTATAGGCCAGGTACGTCAAGCTTTCTGGGGTAACGAAGCACAGCGAATTCAGCGTGGAAAAGACGAAGTTAAAATCTGGGTTAAATACAGTGAAGATAATCGTCGCAACATTGGTCAGCTTGAAGATATGAAAATTCGCTTAGGCAATGGCGTGGCCTACCCTTTATCTGAGTTGGTAACGCTTAAGCTGGTTAACGGATTCTCAAGCATTCAGCACCTTGACTTTGATCGTGAAGTGCAGATTGAAGCTAACCAAACAGATCCGACAGCGTCACTGCCTGACCTGATTAGAAAGATCGAAAAAGAGGTATTGGCACCTATTTATGAAAAGTACCCTGGTGTAAAGGCCAACTACGACGGACAAAAGAGGGAAAGTAAAAAAGTTGGTGATTCCATGGCAAAAGTAATGCCCGTGATTCTACTGCTTATGTTTGCCGTTGTCATCCTTACACTGCGCTCGGTAACACAGTCGATATTAGTCTATATGATGATTCCGCTGAGTTTAGTAGGTGTTATTATAGGTCATTGGATTCATGGCATGTCATTGAGCTTAATGTCGGGTATGGGGGTTATTGCACTTATTGGGGTGATGATTAATGACTCACTGGTATTAATTAATGCCCTTAATATTAACCTGAAGGAAGGCATGAGTTATGAAAAGGCATTGATGGAAGCAGCTATATCTCGTTTCCGACCTATCTTATTAACCACCCTGACCACGATTGCGGGTATGGCCCCTATGCTGCTTGAAACAAGCCTTCAGGCACGCTTCCTTATTCCAATGGCGATCTCTGTAAGTTACGGTATGGCCATGGCAACCACTACAACACTGGTATTATTACCTGTGATGCTGCTTATTGCCAACAAAGGCAAGGTTAAATGGCAAAAATTTGCTTATAACCGAACTGTAAGTGCTGAAGAGATTGAGCCGGCTATTAAAGAAATGAAATACATTAAAGAATATGAAGACTAGAATTCTATATACAATTGTTTTGTTACTGGGTGTTATCAGCACCCAGGCGCAAACAGTGCCAGATACTACGGAGCAATTAACACTCCAGAAAGCCATTGAAATAGCAATGGTAAACAATTACGACATTAAAATTGCCAGTGCTGAACGCCAGAAGGCAAAAAACAATAACAGCATTGGAAATGCCGGCTTATTGCCATCGCTCAGTGTTAACGGAGGAGCTGATTATTCAAGTAATGATACTGAAATTCATATTGCATCTCAGGATGGAGAAGGCAATCCGGTAACAATAGTACAAGAACAAGATAATGCGGCTTCAACAAATTACAATGCCAATGCGCGCATTGATTACACCTTATTTGATGGTTTTGGTAATATCTATACTTACAAAAAGCTAAAAAGTAGTGATAACCTGCAAGAGACTATCTTCAGACAGCAAACGGAATCAACAATAGTGCAGGTTGCAGAACAATATTACCAGGTTTGTCGTGCACAACAAAACCTGCATCTGGCAAAAGAGTCGATGCGTATTTCTCGGGAGCGTTATCAAAAAGCCATTGACCAGAAAGCCTATGGACAAGCCAATCAGCTGGATGTACTCAATGCTGAAGTAGATATGAACAACGATAGCACAACTATTCTGCAAACAGAACAAACCTTTATCCAGAGCATTAAAAACTTAAACCTTGTATTAGGGGTACCTATCCAAAATATTTATGAAGTTGATAATAGCATTAGCTATCGCGATGACTTCAAAGCTGATGTTGTCATTGCTGATGCTTTAATGAACAATGCCAATTTATCAGTCCAGCAACAGCAAGAAAAGATTAGCGACCTGGATGTAAAAATCACCGATGCTAAAAAATACCCTACGCTTTCGGCTTATGGACAGTATAGCTATAGTCAAACAGAAAACGATGCCGGCCAGTTATTATACAATCACTCTACAGGTCCTAAAGTGGGACTTTCATTGAATTTTAATGTATTCAACGGAAGGCAACAACGCACTAAAGAGAAAAATGCGCGTTTGGATTATATCAGTCAGCAGGAACGTACCATGCAAGTCAAGTCGCAGGTTGAGCGTGATGCATCCAATGCCTATACCGACTATATTTACAAACGACGTATTGTGGACTTGCAGGAAAGCAGTTTAGAGCAGGCAAGACTGAATTTTGAGCAAACGCAGGAAATGTTTCAACTGGGACGCGTTACTTCAATTGAATTCAGAACGGCACAGCAAAACCTGTTAAATGTTGCCGCGCAATATAACGATGCTCAATATACTGCAAAAGTCGCTGAATTTTATTTACTTCAACTTACCGGTAAGCTAATTCAATAGTTGTATGCATAATATTCTTGCACGAAATAAAAGGCTAAAGCTGTTGCTAACACCATTAATACTGTTTGGTATCATTTCAATGGCAATGGCTTTATCTGTTGTTTTTAAATACAGAACGTTAGAGGAAATAAGTCAAATGCCCCTCGAACGCATGGTATTTGGGTTTATTGAAACCCTGGCTCTGGTTTTTTTCTACAATTACGTTGTTCGAAAGCTCAACGTTAAGTTTCCCTGGGATCGTAACTGGCTAATTCGTTCCCTCATAGACTTTGGCATTGCATTATTAATTCCTGTACTGCTAATCACAATAATTAATGTGGCCTTTAATTATGGCTGGCTAAAACCGCATGATCATGACGACAAATACAAAATAATGATATACATTATGCCATTGATGGTTAGTGCCTTGTTGATGGTAGTGGTTGAAATGATTGTGTCTACCGAAGAGCGTAACAAGCTGGAGGTTAAATTAGCCAATATTGAAAAAGAGCAAATAGTTTCAAAATATTCGGCTTTAAAAGAGCAACTCGATCATCACTTCTTATTCAATAATCTAAGTGTATTATCTTCGTTAATATATGAGAGTACTGAAAAAGCTGATCGTTTTATACAAGACTTTGCCAGTATCTATCGTTACGTATTATCCATTAACAAGCAGGATTTGGTTAGTGTAAAAGAAGAACTGGAGTTTATTTGCACCTATCTAAACCTATATAAATTCAGGTTTGAAGAAGGCTTTAGCTACTACTTAAACGTCGATGAGCAATTTCATCATTACCTAATACCTCCACTTACTTTGCAGGTGGTTGTTGAAAATGTGTTTAAACACAATGTTGTATCAAGGCATCAACCTCTATCTCTTGAGATTAAAAACATCGATCAGTGCCTGGTAATTGAAAACAAGCTGCAGACTAAAAGAAATAAGGAAGTGTCAACCCAGACCGGTCAGCAAAACATTATTGAAAAATATAAATTACTAAATTGTGAATTGCCTGTTTTCAAAGCTCAAGGCGAAAAGTATATTGTCCAAATCCCTATAATAAAACCCAGCCATGATTGATATTTTAATTGTTGAAGATGAAATGCCTTCGGCACGTAAGCTTAAGTCAATGCTCGAACAAAGGGCTTCAGATTTTAATATTGTTACAATCTTAGATTCTGTTTCTTCCTGCAAAGAGTTTTTAAGTCACAATAAGGTTGATCTTATTTTCCTGGATATCCATCTGGCTGATGGTAATAGCTTTGAGATATTTGAAAGCATTAATATTACAACACCCATCATTTTTACCACTGCCTTTGACCAATATGCCATTCAGGCGTTTGATCAAAACAGCATTGGTTACCTTTTAAAGCCGGTTAGTGCCGACAAGTTAGATGCCGCCATTGAAAAATTCAGAGAACAACATCAGAAAAAGGATACCGGGGCAATTGATTACCAATTACTAGGCAAAGCTATTGCGCAACAACAGGATTACCCCGATTATCGAGAGCGCTTTATGGTGCACTATCGTGATAAAATAAAAGCCATAGCCGTTGAAGATGTGGCCTATATATTTGCCGAGAACAGAGGTGTATTTATTTGCACCAAAGAAGGGCGCATCTACGACATTAACCAAACTCTGGAGCATCTGATTGACGAACTCAATCCACGCTTATTTTTCAGGGCAAATCGCAAATTTATTATCAGCATCACCTCAATTGTTGAAGCACATCTATATTCAAAAAGCAAACTAAAGCTGGAGCTAAATCCTCCGACCAACAGCGAGGTTATAATTTCTAGCGAAAGAGCTTCCAAATTTAAGAAATGGCTGGCACGCTAAGAGGATTGTGGTTACTACGGTTAGGGGTTTAGGGTTTAGGGTTTAGGGTTTAAGGTTTAGGGCTGATTGAACTACGGTAGGCGTTCTGGCTAAACGATGGTTATGGCAGAGACACTACCATGGAAAGGAGAGCATCAGTCACCTGCTAAGGAGGGCATCAGTCACCTGTTAAACCGAACCTTCGCTACCGCGCAAACAATGTCATTAAATTAAGGCTCTTCAACCTACATAAAAGACTGAAAGTCTTAAACATCAAAACAAGGGGTATCGCCCTTGAAATTGACAATAATGTAAATATCAGGCTGAAGGTCTGAATAAATGTCTCTCTAAGTTCCTTGGGGCGTTGCCAAGCTTTGATATTAAAGGCCTTCAGCCCTAACTTAAAGACATTGCCACCTGGAGAGCTGTCAGAAGAACTGAGGAGACTGGCTGTATCATTGATAACAAATAAAGTGAAACATTTCACCCATCCAAATACACTTAAACAAGCAAACAATTACCTATAACTCTTGTTAATAAATCAAAGGCAATCATTAGCTGTGCCATTCATTAACATTGACTAAAACACGCATCATATATGGGATTTTTCAGTACGCTTCTTAAAAAGAAAGAAAAACCACTCACTCTAAATATACTGGACAATTATAATTGTCCGCCGATAACTATTTTATACGGTACAAAAACAGGCAATGCTCAGCTTATTGCTCAACAGGCACACAAATACTACCATCAGTGTGGCATAGAAAGTGAATGCTACAACATGGATAAATATGATGTTGGCCGCCTGCCATCTGAAAACAAACTACTGCTTGTAATCAGCACTGATGGTGAAGGAGAATTGCCACCTAATGCCCGTAAGTTTTACCAGCTATTGCAACATGAAGAAATGCCAATGCTAAACAAATTGCAGTATGCGGTATGTGCATTGGGCGATTCGAGCTATGATCATTTTTGCGGAGCCGGCAAAATGATGGATAAACAGCTTCAAAACCTGGGAGCTCATCCTATAATCAACAGGGTTGATTGTGATTTAGACTTTAAAAAATCAGCTTTACAGTGGATTCAAAATTCATATGACACCATTGTTGGCATCAAAAAAGGAAAGAAAGAAACCGTTAAGGCTGAACTTGAATTACCCGACTTTGTATCTGCAAAACTTATAAAACGCAGGCAATTGACCAAGGCCAAGGTTGAACAACCTGTTTTTCATATTGAGCTTGATAATACTGAAAATGACGTCAATTATTCTGCCGGCGATTGTATTGAGATCATTCCAACGAATCCGGCCAGACTGGTTAGTCAGATAATAGAGACACTTAACCTCGATAAGTCGCAGGAATTAATATCCTATAATCATACACTTGAATATTCATTGCTATATCAGTTTGAGATTACCAAACTAACAAGACCTGTTATAAGGCGATTCCTGAAATTAAACAACAGTGAGGCTTTAAACCAATTATACAATAACAAGGAAGAACTTCGCCATTACATCAGCAACTCAGACATATTAGATTTAATCAGGGATTACCCGTTTAAGATGGATGCTGATGAGTTTGTGAGTATATTACAGCCCATCCACTCCCGCTATTATTCAATTGCATCGGGTTTTAAGGCTAGTCCCGGACAGATAGACCTCACTGTAAAAACAGTGCGATTTCAGCAGAAAAAACGTCAGTATGAAGGAGCCGGCTCAACCTATGTTAATGAAGGGTTGAATGAGGGAGCCACCATTAATTATCGTCTTGTCAGCAACCCGTCTTTTAACCTGCCGGAGGATAAAGAAACACCTGTTATCATGATTGGTGTTGGTACAGGTATTGCACCTTACCGTGCATTTTTGCAGGATTTGGAAGCACAGCAAGTCAAAAACAAGGCATGGTTAATATGGGGTGATAAGCATCAGGCAACGGATTTTATTTATGAAGACGAAATAATTGGTTTCTATAAAAACGATACGCTTGCCTATATTAACACTGCTTTCTCGCGCGATCAGGAAGAAAAGGACTATGTACAACACCGTTTAATCGATTATAAAGAAAGATTATTGGAATGGCTGGATAACGGAGCTATAATTTACCTGTGTGGTCATAACAAAATGGGTGATCAGGTGAAAGCAACACTTGTCCGCCTGTATATGGAAGAAAAAAGCATGAGCGAACAACAGGCTAAAGCCCACCTTCGTCAACAACGCGATAACCATATAATACGGGAAGATTTGTATTAATCACTAATCATTAACCCTTAGCCATTTAATGTCCAAAAATACGCTTAATACTTTGAGCAAAACCTTTCATCCCCCGGTCTGATGAATTAAATGTGTCTTTAAAATCCTTACCGAAACGTTTGGATGCATATAAGCATGTTCCGTCGGTTAATTCCAGAGTTAACTCCCTATGATTGTATTTTTTAATATAGTCCTGATTAACCAGTAAACCGTTGCTGATTGAATGAAAATGATAATCGCTTACCAACATTTCCTTATAAAAACCAATATTGCGTGTGGCCGTTAATCGCACACCTCCGGTTAAAAATACATAGGTAATAACACCATCGGCCTGCAGATAAATAATATCAGAAATAGCAACAAACTCAATAACACCACTATGCAGGTGAAAAGCCATTTTATTACTCACGGTATTCTGACTTGAACCAACGCGCTCCAGCAACAATCTTATTTGTTGATTATAGGCCTTTGAGCTTATTTTAACCAGTGCTTTATTAACAGCTTGTGTTAACTCAGCGTCATCAAGTGGTTTATATAAAAAGTCGATGGCGGAGAATTTAATTGCTTTCAGGGTATATTCTTTGGCACTCTCCCCTGTTATAAATATTATTTCAAAATCAATCTGGTTTTCATCCATCAGGCGCCTCAGCAAATCGAATCCGGTTCCTGTGGTCAACTGAATATCTAAAAACACAATATTTATACCATGTTGTTTAATAGCATCATATGCCGTTTCAATATCATACGCCTGACGAACAGGCTGTATTTGTGGAAATAACAACTCAACCCGTTGCTTGATGTAATCTGAGGTATCCGGCACATCCTCTACAATTAAGGCACTTATTGTTTGTTCCATTCTCAATTAATTAAATACAATTATTACTTTGGTTCCACCATCCATCGGATCTTCATAACTAATATCTATACGGCAACCCAATTCATTCAAAATATCAATGCGTTTATTAATCAGCTCTATTCCGCGCGATTCATAGGCCTGTATTGATCCTTCCTTCAGTTTCATCGATTGCTGACGACCAATGCCATTATCTATAATAACACACACCAGTTTATCATTAGTGCCATGAAACCTTATTTCAAGTTTACCTGGCTTATCACTTGGATAAAGTCCGTGCTTAATGGCATTTTCAACGAACGGTTGCAACACCATTGGCGGAATCATTCGGTTTAGCAAATCATTATCTTTTAGCTTAATCTCATACTCAAAGGCTTCCCCCCTGTACTTAACCTGCTCAAATTCAATATACATAGTCAGCAAATCAATTTCTTCTTTAATGCTGATTTCATTATCAGACGCCGAATGATCTGCCACTTTTGATGATTTAATGGTTGCCTCCATATAGGCACGAATCAGACGCGAGAACTTAACCAGGTATTGATTTGCCTTCTCAGGCTTATGTTGTGTTATTAGGTTTTGAACCGATGCCAGCAAATTAAAAATAAAATGCGGATTAAGATTAGCTTGCAAGGAAGCCACTTCCAGATAACGCTTCTTTCGTTCCTGCTCAATAGCCTTAAGCTTAAACTGGTACCTCGACCGGGCAATATAGGCCACCGCAAAGGTTAGAATAAGCAATGCAAAAAAGGCTGTTCGATAGAATTTTGGTTCTTTGTAAAATGGCATAGTAATATTCACTTTAACCCGGGCCTTTTTTACCTTGGCCTGCCGACTGATTATAGCAGGCTTTACTGCCACCTCAAAGGTATATTCACCCGATGGAAGGTTATTGAAATTGGCATAATCCTGTTCACTCCATTCGCTCCATTTGTCACTTAAGCCCAATAAGCGAAACCTGTACACAGGCTTTGTAGGCAGTCCGAATCCAATGGTTTCAAAACCAAACTCAAGATCATTCTGACCACCGGTTAACATCAGCGACTTAAGGCCTTTACGGGTTGAATAATCAACTGATTCGGAGTTAAAATGCGTGACTGCCACATTAAAAAACTCACTGTCAAAACTCACCTGCTCTAAATCCAGTAAAGTAGAATTTGTGGTTGAAGGAAAAAGCAGCTTATCCTGCCACTTGATAAATCCATTCTGAGCAATTTCCTGAGCAGTTAATCCATTTCGAAAATTAAAGGTTTTAGCATGCAACTCTTCTTTATCTAAGAAATCCTTATACTTAAAAATCAACACTTCTCTCGTGCTACCAACAATCAGCAACTCTTTATCCGGTGCAATTAAGGCGGTAATAAATCCCGAATAGTCAATGTCCACCTTTTGAAAGAGATTTGTTTCAGAACGATAAACAAACAGCCCTTCACGCCCTCCCAGCCAAATATTACCATAATGATCTTTGCACATCGAAATAATCCCTCCGTGTGGCCCGCTTTTTCCAACGCCACTGGCATTGACAAAGGATTTACTTTCTCGATTATAAATGGCCAGAGATTTTCCTGTACCAACCCAGATGGTACTATCTGTAAATACTAATGACGACGGATGCGACCTGACAACAGATTGCGATTTATCTATTACATAACTGATCTGACCTGTACTACTGATAAAACCCAATCCAAACTGTTTACCAAAGACAATTTGCTGGTTCAGTGAGTCGTATGCCGAAATCAAACATATTTCTTTCGTTATTTTTTGCGCCTCATACTGATTATACTTCACCAATCCATAATGGCTTGGAAAAAACAATTCTCCCTGTTCATTCTTTGAGGCGCCATAATAATAATCACGCTCCTTCTCAATAAATGGTCCCGGTGCCTTTAATTCTGTTTTTTGTTGATTACCCAAATCCAAACGATACAAACCTTGTTTATATGCAGCACCATATAATTGCTGGTCATCTCCTTCTATATACGTCCAGAAATCATTCATAAACTCACGCGGAAAAGTTTGAAAAGGTTGTTCCCACACCTGGTATAAACCATTATCAGAACCCACCCAAAGGTTATTATCCATATCAAGCAATACCGGATAGGGCCCCTTTACATAGTCAAGCTTTATCATTTCTGAAGAATTAGATGCGCTATCCAGCATAAAATAATCATACATATATGAAAGCAGGTACTGTTTCATTGGCAAATGGTACACATCTATTTTCTGAATTTGATTATCCCGTACCCAAGTAGTGAATAAAGGTCGCTGCTCATGCAAAGACAGCATTCTGATTTCTCCTTCATTATAAATAGCAATTACCGGCACATTCTGTGTCAGGTGTCCCAGGTTTACACTCCATCCGTCAGGTGCAGTATATATTCTTGAACATCTGTCCTTATATAACCTAAAAACATCATTACTCACATTTCCCGTGCAATAGATCGTCTCCGACTCTGCATCGTAAGCCATGGTCTTAATCTCACCTAAAGGTATATTAGCACATACTTTATAGGTATGATGCAGTGAATCATTTCGAAAGTGCTTAATCCAGCTCTTTGAATAAACAAAGTAATCCCGAAAGCTGATATTTACGTGAAAGGTTGAATCGGACTGAAACACGAGCTGAAAGTCTTTGCCATCGTATTTATATAATCCTTTTGTTGCCTTAACAAATAAATGTCCCGACTCATCACTTGCGATACTGAAAATATGCTCATGCGGTAAAAAGTGATGAAAATGCTCACCATTAAATTGTGCCAAACCAGCTTTTGTTCCCACCCAAATATATCCGTGATTGTCCTGAAAAATAGCAGTGACCTGAATCTGTGGCAGACCATTATGGGTATTATATATGCGGTACGGACTGTTTTGTGCGACAATCAGTAATCCGCTTAATAAGAAAAGTATGAGTAATATTCGGGCTTTCATTGAGTATTCATAGCAATTATGACCAAGATAAGCATTAATAAACCAAATACAGCCCATTTTATAACAGCTGGTCATATATGGCAATAATCGGGAAGGTTTCAGCAGGCACACATCAACATTAAGAATAGAATTCATGGTTCATTACCACTTATTACAGCTATTGCCCACTTATTACTTTTTACTGTTTTACTAACACATCCATTGCTATTTTTAATTGCAAAACAAACTTACGAAAGACAATATGAAAAAGATTAACTTACTCACATGTGTGTTGCTCTGTGTAACTTTAATTCAGGCACAAGTAACTTTTATTGTAGAAAATAATACCTCAACTCAGGCTTTCCCCACTTTACAAGAAGCTATTGATGGAGCTACTGATGGTGATATCCTATATTTACCCGGGGGCTCATTTCCTTCACCAGGTTCTGTTGGAAAAAGTCTGACGTGGATTGGCACGGGACACTATCCTTCATCAACTCAAGCGACCAGCAAAACTCAAATAACTGGTACTATAACGCTACTGGAGACAGCTGACAACACCCATTTTGAAGGCATACATTTTACAGCTCATGTTTATTTAGGTGCCAGTAATGAAACAACAAATGTTGACCACGTTACAATTAAACGTTGCAGGATAGATGGTAATCTGCGTCTGAAATACAACTCTACACCGGCTAGAACTGACTTCATTATGAGTGAATGCATTACCATGGGCGAAATACAGGGGAACCAAGCGACTCATGCCCTTATTGAGAAAACAATTCTCTCCGGAAGAAGAAAAGGTATTAAATCAATGAGTCAAAGTAACTTTGATAGATTAATCAGCACATCGCCATGGGAAAACGGAAGCTATGGTTCTTCATATTGCTTTCAACACGTTACCAATTCAACCATCACAAATTGCATTTTTAGACGAGCTTATAATATTTGGTCTCCATACCAATGTACAGGCAATACTTTCTCATACAATGTTTTTTGTCCGGGAACCTATGATTTAAGCGGCAATACCGATACTAATAATCTGGAATCCAGTATGAGCATTGATTTGATGTTTGAGGCAATTACCAATTTTGAAGCATTTGAGTATACAGATGATTTTCATCTGAAAAATGGAGTTGTTGGAATAAACGCAGCTGCAGATGGCACCAATCTTGGCCTGTTTGGAGGTGATAGTCCCGCTAAAAACACAGGTATCCCATCAAATCCACACATTACATCAAAAACCATTGCCACCACAACCGATGAAAATGGCATGCTGAATGTGAATATTACCGTTGAAGCTCAAGACAATTAATATGAAGCAATGTTATCTACTTATATTGTTATCAATTGCACTTTTATCAATTGATTCAAAGGCACAGTCAACTATCGAAAGCCTTGAGTACTGGTTTGATGATTATGCAAATGTTGTTTCTCAGAGTTTTACTCCCGGTAGTTCTTATACTTTTAATGAAACAATAAGTACCGAAGACCTGGACAATGGTTTGCATCAGTTCTCCATTCGCTTTAAAGATGATAATAACCAATGGAGTGCGCCCGTTAGCCAGTTCTTTTACAAAAAAGCTGTTGTATCAGGCAATGTTGAATTAGTGACCTATGAATACTGGTTCAACGATAACATGGCTAATGCAATTGGTTCATCAATCTCATCGGTCTCTTCTTATACAATGAATCAATCAATTGATTGTTCATCGCTTAATAATGGCTTACACCAGTTTTCTATTCGCTTTAAAGACACTAAGGGCTCCTGGAGTAGTCCCATAAGCCATTTTATTTACAAAGCTGAGCCATCAACTGGAAACAACCCCATAGAGGCATATCAATACTGGATAAACGATAATATGGCAGATGCTATTGATGTCCCTGTTAGTGCACAAGTATCAATAGCTATTCTGGACAATCTGAATTTTGCCGACTTAAAAGCAGGAACGCATCAAATAAACATGCGCTTTAAAGATGCTAATGGCAAGTGGAGTTCTGTTATTTCAGAGGAGTTTTTAAAAGTTGCAATCTCTTTAGATGATAACCTTATTGCGCATTACCCTTTCAATGGCAATGCCAATGATGAAAGTGGGTATGATAATCATGGCACTGTATTGGGAGCAACACTGGTAAGCGACCGCAAAGGGAATGTCGAGAGTGCTTATTTATTTGATGGTAACGATCAGATAGATATCGCACATTCAGACGTACAGAATATGGATGGGGCCCTTAGTATATCCTGTTGGATTAAGCCTGCTGATGTAAGCAGTACCTCAATGATTTTGGGCAAATCTAATTACTATTCAACAACCAACTATCTGCTGCGCCTAAAGCCGGACGGATTTATGCAATGGGAATATCAAACCTATGCTGAAAACAATAGCCAGCAGGTGTTGCCCGGAAACTGGTATCATGTTGTTGTTACAGCTGATGCTCCAGGCTCTGCGCAAAAGGTATATATCAATAATCAATTGACATCTGCTACAAATCCGGGCGGAGCCACCTATGGACAAACTAACAGTATTTTAACAATTGGTTATGCTGCATATGGTGGAGAATTCTTTAATGGTATAATTGATGATGTTCAAATTTACAACAAAGCCTTATCATCAACCGAAGTTTCGGAATTATACAATCAGCTGGCAACCAGTAATGGATCAATCATTCCATTGAATAATATTAAGGTTTACCCAATTCCCGCATTCAATGAATTAACGATAGAGTTAACCAAATCTGAGGTATCCACTATTAGCTTATTCGATTCAAAAGGAAGGATGATAAAGCGATACAATAAAGCTACAAGCAAGTATCAATTAAATGTTTCAGATTTGAATAAAGGAGTATATTACATACACATCGCATCAGAATCGGGAGTCAGCACACAAAAATTCATTAAAGAATAAGACCAACCGCCCTTCATTTTGGGACAATTTGTGTACAAAGCATCCTCATTTATTGAGGGTGCTTTTTTTTAAAATGGTACATCACTATTGAAACCTGGCCCTTCAGGAAATTCTGGTAAATGCTGGCCACTATCAGCCGCATTACCTCCTGCATCAGCTCCTTCATTCATCTTGGAACCAAAGGTTTGTGACGAGGCATTGTTATTATTATCACCAAAACCACCACCTTCTTCGTACTCTGCATCTTCAACATCCTGGAAACGTGCTAATTCAGCTCGGAAACGCAAACGAACATCGGCTGTTGGTCCCGCACGGTGCTTGGCTATGATTATTTCGGCCATACCAATTAATGAGTTACCCTGTTCATCCTCAGTAATACGATAATACTCAGGACGGTGAATAAAACACACCATATCAGCATCCTGCTCAATGGCACCAGATTCACGAAGGTCAGATAATTGTGGTCGCTTACCTTCTGCACCGGCACGGCCTTCAACTCCACGGTTAAGCTGCGACAGTGCTATAATTGGCACATCCAGCTCCTTTGCCAATCCTTTAAGGTTTCGTGAAATTAAACTCACCTCCTCCTGACGCGACCCAGGGTTCATACCACTGGCATTCATCAGCTGCAGGTAGTCAATAATAACACATTGTATATCGTGCTGCTTTTTTAAACGGCGACACTTGGCCCTCAATTCAAACACTGATAATCCGGCCGTGTCATCCACAAAGATGGGTGCGTCAATCAGGTTCTGAATTTTATGATCAAGCTGCTCCCACTCATAAGGCGCCAGATTACCTTTCTTAATCTTGTCGGCCGACAACTCTGTTTCTGATACAATCAAACGGTTGACCAATTCCACGTTTGACATCTCTAATGAAAAGATAGCTACCGGTGTTTTATGGTTCAGAGCCATCTGACGGGTCATGGACAGAACAAAAGCGGTCTTTCCCATCGCGGGACGTGCAGCAATAATAATCAGTGCTGAACCCTGCCAACCCGATGTAATACGGTCTAATGCAGCAAAACCTGACGGTGTTCCACTCATACCATCCGTACGTTCCGACGCTGCCTTAATACGATCAATGGCATCCTGAATGACAGGATTAATTTGCGTGGCATCGCGTTTCATACTTCCTTGCGAAAGCATAAAAAATGTACTCTCTGCCTCTTCCAAAAGGTCATTTACATCAATCGAGTCATCGTAAGCTTTACCTTGCAGGTCACTCGAAATCTGAATCATCTGGCGTTGCAGATACTTTTGCCAGATTATACGTGCATGGTACTCTATGTGTGCCGCAGAAGCAACTTTACTTGTTAACTGAGTAATATAAAAAGCGCCACCACACTCTTCCAATTTACTCATTTTCTTGAGCTGCTGAGTGACCGTCAGCATATCAACGGGCTGTTCATGCGCCTCCAAATCCATTATGGCTTTATACACATGCTGGTTGGCTTCCTTATAAAAATGCTCTGGTTTTAATAGTTCCGAAACATTTAAAAAAGCTTCTTTCTCCAACAATAAAGCACCCAAAACCGCTTCCTCAAGATCTGTTACCTGAGGGGGAAGTTTACCCATTTCTAAACCAGATGCAGCTGGCTTTTTACGATTTGAATACTTGTTATCTGCCATATATCTTACTTGGAAAATTTGGAAAGGCAAAGATACAAAAAGCACTCAAAGTTATGAGTGTTTACATTTTTTTAATTGATGATGGTGATCGAACAAGGCGCTTTTACTCATTAAAAAATTATATTTGTTGTACAATCCCAATTATCTATGATTATAGTTTATCGATACCTACAGCTTGCCTTAATTCTTCTATTTAGTACAGGCCTAATCGCCCAAACTTCTCTGAATCAAGATATGTTAGGTTGTAATAGCCGGGTTTGCCTCGAGATTGAGTCTGCACAAGATCTCATCCATGGTATTGAAAAAGGGGTTAATGTATTTATCCCTGTTGACTCTGATTTACCAGGTATCTTTAACACACTCTCTGAAAGCTTTGAAAAGAAACCAAATTCCAGTTTTATTCTTATCAACCTGCATTATAACGACTCAGTATGGAATAAAGCAATTGAAATCAGTGAACTAGACAAGCTGCTGATAAATACAAAACAACAAATTAACAATCAACTATTCACCTATACCGCAGAACCTAATACTCTCATTTCATTTTCACAACAGGCAACCCGGTATAGTTTTGCCCTACACGACTTTATTATTAATAGGACAGACAGTACCTCAAGACTCAACAAAACGAACGATTTTCTGCTAACAAGGCTAAATTATTCCTCTGCAAATTTAATGACAGACGAAGATTTAAATAATCATATTAGGGACCTAATAGTCAAACATGGAGCACCAGCTGTTAACTTATTAAATCAATGGTTAACCACCGGCAAGCGTCCCCATTTTATTATATGTTGTGCCGATAATCTGGAACGGTGCTGTTTCATTACTCAAGACATTAATAAAACAGACTTTCACTCAGTAAAATTTATTCTGAACAACGAAAAATTCGCACCTGTTAAAATACCTGAAGCTGAAAACCTTATTAGTGGAGGTCGTGTTAGTTTTCCTATCCTTCAAACCAAATCTGAGATTACTCCTAAGTCGAGAGGCTACCGATTCTCTCCAGATATTTTCAGATTTACGCACGAACATCAAATGGTAGAAATACCAATAACTGCAATCCCGCTGCCCCTCAACCACAAGCAGATAACACATTTCCATTTTGATAAATCTGAAGCCCCGGGCTCTAATTTTATTGAAAATATATATGCATCCTCAAATACCATGTTGCAAAAAGACAAACAGCGGGGCAAGGTATTTTATTTTGACGGTAAAGGGGAATATATCGATTGTGGCTCCCATTTAAATATCGACTTTACTAAACCGATTACTATTAGCGTCTGGGTTAAACCTGAAAAAATGGATCAGGATCACAGCCTTGTTGGTTTGGGAAATACTTTTTCAATGAAAATCAGAAACAGTCGGCTGACTTTTACGCAAACAGATGTTTCGGATATCAATTTTAAAGATTACACAATAGAACCAGATACATGGCATCATTTGGCTATTGTTAACGAGCCTAATAACCAACTATCATTCTACCAGGATGGAAACAAAATTGGAACATCGAAAATTGGAGAGATAGCAAATGCTGACCATGCTCTCCTGATCGGCACCAATATTTGGGGTGAATACTACCAAGGTTTTATGGATGATTTAATTATCTGGAACAGGGCTCTTTCAGACCAGGAACTTATTCAATTAAACCAACTGGAATCTGACAACAAGGACTTTGGTTTAATACTTGGTCTAATAACTCTTGTCATTGCATCTTTAGCAATTACCATCTGGTGGTTGAAATGGCGATCGGCCAGATCCGTATCTGAATCCATTCTAATCAACAGCGCAAAAGATTCAAAAACACTTATTACAGAACAAACCCGTCAGGTAAATTCCTGTCTCTTAACATTTGGTGAATTTAGAATAATTAATAGCGAAGGTCATAACCTGGCCACCGAATTATCACCAAAAGAAAAACAGTTGCTAATTTATCTGCTATGGCATACCTATCGTAACAATAAAGAAGGCGTTTCTTCCAGACAGCTTTCTGAAGACCTTTGGCCGGGCATCTCCAACGACAGGGCAAAAAACAATCGGAGCACATATATGCAACGTTTAAGAAAACTATTGACCGATTCTACCGGTATTCAAATCACCTACTCGTCCAGCAAAAAATGGATTTTAGTACTCCCGCCTTCCTATACATGTGATTTGGAAACCTACGAAAAAGTTAAGCTGCAACTTAACAAAGAACGTAACAGACACAATCTTCAGGTATTCCTCAACACTTTGCTCGACGGCAAATTTCTATCTCAAACACGAAATGAGTTAATTGATACCTTTAAAAGCGAAATTGAGAATGAAATTATTTTACTCTTAACCGAACCTGATATTATTGAAATAGCAAAAAACAATAATCGCATAACACCAACAATTACTGCCACCATAAGAAAATACGATCCATTAAGCGAAACGGCCTTATCACTTGAAATAAGTTGGTTGTATAGCATTGGACATCACGGTCGGGCACTTGAAGTTTACCAAAGATTCTGTAACGATTATGAAGCATTATATGGCGAGCATTTTAACAGAAAAATGGATAAACTGCTAACTTAGCTAAGGTATTACCCGCTTTATTACTCCTTTCTTTTATCCATCAAACCTCATCTTAGTCAATATTTAATATTATAAAGATGAGGAATAATACATCAGGAAAAATTGCCTTAACCTTATTAAGAATAGCTATTGGCTGGTTATTCGTTCACGAAGGTATAAATAAACTTATGACTGAAGGGTGGACAGCGAAATTGTATCTACTCCAGTCTAACGGACCACTGCAATCATTTTACCAATGGCTGGCATCCAACGATTTTTTGTTACTTCTTACCAATTATGCTTTAATTTATGCTCTTATTTTGATTGGACTGACTCTGATAATCGGTTTATATGAACGACTATTTACAATTGCCGGCATAATTATACTGGCATTATTTTACTTTGCATACCCGCCCTGGGGCGAATCAATCAAAAGTCATACGGAAGGTAATTACCTGCTGGTAGATAAAAACCTGATTACGGCTTGTGCTTTGCTGGTGCTGTTTCACTTAAACAGTGCTAAAGACTATGGACTCGACCGATACCGTTTAAAAGCTAAAGTATAACTCCATTCAATCCCAGGGAGCTCATCAATCCAATTTTCGAATTTGTCAGCTCCAATGATTTGGCGAGTTTAAATGACATTACACTAATATTTAAAACATGAAGAGAAGAGATTTACTTAAAGGGCTGGCAGGCGTTCCTTTTCTCGGTGCGTATGGCTATCTGCTAATCAATAATGTAAAAAATACTACCGACATAAATGATAATGAACTTATTCAGTTTTTACAAAAGAAACTTCCAACATCGGCACACCAAACCTCTTTTTCGACCGATGGTAAAAAACTAAAAGTCGGAATAATCGGGACTGGCAGCCGAGGACGTTATTTAATGAAAGCTTTAGGTTTCGTAACGCCTGAAAGCATTGACAATATGAATGAAAAGCAGCAACTTCTTTTTAATGAACAGCCCGATCTTAATGTTGAAATCGTTGCTATTTGTGATCTTTATGAACCTCGTGCCCAAAAGGCAGCATTAGCAGCTGCAAACATTGACAGAGTAGAAACCCAAAAATTCAACAAACGAGCTGTTAAAATCTATTCTTCTTATAAACAATTGATTGCTGACAGTTCTATAGATGCGGTTGTAATAGCAACCAGTGATCATTGGCATGCGCCCATTACAATTGAAGCCGCTAAAGCAGGTAAACATGTTTATTGCGAAAAAGCCCTTACTCATAACCTTGAAGATATATTCAAAGTAAAAGATGCGGTTATTAACAACAGGATTACCTTTCAGTTGGGTCACCAGAACAGACAAACAGAGAACTACATCCGCTCTAAACAAATTGTGGATGCCGGATTGCTTGGAAAAGTTAATATGGTTGAAACATCAACTAATCGGAACTCCGCAAATGGCGCCTGGCTATATAACATTCCTGAATCAGCCAATGAGTATAATGTGGACTGGAAACAGTTTGTTCGTAATGGAAACATCACTTTTAATAAAGAGCACTTTTTCAGATGGCGTTTATTTTGGCAATATAGCACCGGATTAGCAGGCGATTTACTAACCCACGAGTTCGACTGTATCAACCAAATCCTCGAAATGGGCATTCCTGAAAAAGTAAGTGCTTCAGGAGGTATTTACCATTGGAAAGATAATCGTGAAGTACCAGACACCTTCCAGGTTATGATGGAGTACCCCAATAAGGGAATGTCACTGATGTACTCGGCGTCTCAAGCCAATAGTACCAATCGTCCGCGCCTGATAATGGGAACAGAAGCATCACTAGAGATTGGTGGTAAAATTAATTTAAACGTCGATTCAGGCACCAGGCTATACCGAAAATATCTCAATAGTGGTATGGTGAAACCAAACAGTGCTATCTGCTTAAACAGTTCAGAATCGCTAAAACTCGATGGTATCAGTTCGGCCACTGAAAAATATTTTGCCTCACGAGGATTATTATACACATCGCATAATGGCAAAATGATGGATACAACCCACCTGCATTTAGCTGAATGGCTACATGCCATTAGAACCGGTTCATCTACCAGTTGCAATATTAATCGCGCGTTTGAAGAAGGCATTACTGCACAAATGGCCACCCTGGCGTATCGCGAGGAAAAAGTAAAAAAATGGGATGGCGATAAGGTAATTTAAACGGTGACTATTATAAAAAAAGCTTCGCGAAAATATTCATCCGCGAAGCTTTTCTATTTCCCCGGAGTCTATAATTCTTTAATTCTGATATTTCTAAAATAGACTTCTGACCCATGGCCTAAGAAGCCAATGTGCCCTTTTGTACGTTTAAGCCCCGGATGTTCTTTCCCATCCAAAGTTCCATTGACTGAAGCTTCAGCAATATCTCCATTCACAATTACCTCTCCGTTCAGTATCACTTTTACTTTGTTGCCTTGCACAATCACTTCTTCAGTATT
>JAKSBD010000031.1 GCA_022361295.1 Bacteroidales bacterium | reverse complement strand
GTAAAGCTGCATCATTGGAAATTTATAGTGATAAATCTACATTGAATGCTAACGGCTACGATGTGGCACACATCATTGTGCAACTAATGGATGACATGGGTAATCCAGTAATCCATCAGGAAGAGGAAGTAACATTTATGGTCAACGGCGATGTTAAACCCTTAGGGGTTGACAACGGAAATGGTTATAGCCTGCCAACCTATCAATCAAACAAAATAACTACTGCAAACGGACGCGCATTGCTCCTTATTCAGTCACAAAACAATGCAACAAATGCAACCATTAGTGCTCAATTACCTAATGGAGCAATAGCAAATGTAGATTTACAAGTAAAGTAAATAAAATGAAGTATTATTTATTACTGGCGACTATACTCTTAGCCGCCTGCTCATCAAAAAAGAAGGACACTGACGATCTGAACTTTTCGAAGCTATTATTGCCAGTTGATGAGCAAAACATCTTATATGATTCAACCGACAATTATAACTGGGGTGCTTCAATCATAAAAGGTGAAGATGAAAAATATCATGCATTCTATTCGCAAATGCGACGCAAATATGGTTTTTTATCATGGCTTACCGATGGTGTTATTTCACATGCCGTTTCTGACAATCCAGCTGGACCATATAAGTATGTTGAGACTGCTCTGGAAGGACGTGGACCAGGACATTGGGACCCCTACACCATGCATAATCCATGGATACAAAAATATAACAACAAGTATTATCTCTATTACATATCCACCAACCTTGGTGGCCGCTCTTTAAGCGATGAAGAATACGACCAAGCTCGCCGACAATGGATTGATAATGAATTCAGGGTTTTGGTTAGGGAAAACCAACGCGTGGGAGTAGCTGTATCGAGCAATATTAATGGCCCCTGGGAAAGATTAGACTCGCCAATTGTCGAACCTTCAGGCCCTATTGAGACCATTACATGTAATCCAGCGGTGACTCAGCGACCGGATGGTGGATATCTGATGATTGTCAGAGGTGATAAACCCAATGTAAATGAACTTATCCGAAGTCAGGCCATAGCGCTCTCTGACAACCCTGAAGGTCCCTGGGGAATTCATCCAATTGCCGCTGTTGGTGATTTAAACGCAGAAGACCCGGCAGTTTGGTACGATAAAAATCGTCAGCGGTATTATGGTATCTATCATGCCTTTGGATATTTAGGAATGATTACTTCAGAAGATGGATTACAATGGAGGAAAGCTAAACACTACAAAGTGTGCAACCTTGAATACAAACATAAAAATGGAAGTACTGTAAAAGTAGCTCGTATGGAGCGTCCTTTTGTATACCTTGAAAATGATAAACCAAAAGTATTGTCGGTTTCAATTAAGCTGGACAATGGTGAGTCTTATTCGCTCTTTATTCCGCTAAAGCAAAGCTAACCGGCAACAATCGTAAAACAATTTTTGACACACAACTAAGAGGGATGCTCTAAACGAACATCCCTCTTAGTTTTTTCACTACCTAACTACTTTTATCGGATATATTTCTTTCGTATACAATTGTCCGTTAGATGATGCCATTCCTACGTACAAGTAATAGATGCTTCCTTCAGTAAGTTCTGAAGACGGCACCCTATTTGTCAGATCTATAATTGCCTTCATGGTACCTGATTGTTTTTCTAGGCTGGATTCATCCACAATCATTTCAAAATTACCATCGGCCATCCATCTTTTGTTCAATGAACGAAACCAAACTTTCACACCTCCTAAGTCTTGTGCCATAACGGTATTTCCGGAACCAGCATGATAATTTACAGTCAACTCTATTTTATCACCTACTTTATAGGCGGTATTTCGCAACTCTTCTTCTTGCTCAATTTCAATAGTTGGCGGTATATATGGTAATACATTTATTTTCCGAATATCTATAACATCCATATTATTCTGTTCGTAAGCTGTTACTGTGACTTCTCCGCTTTTTATTGCGTGCAAAACGCTATTTGAATCGACTATTGCAACAGATTTATTATCACATTCCCATATAATTTGGGGAACATCTGCATAATTAGGGCTGTACTTGTATGCTAATTGTAGCTTATTTCCCTCGTACACCAAAGTATCCGTCATTATCATCTCTATCTTATTAACCGGTATCGGCTTCCACCTTGAAATCTTAAGTTTCTGAGAAACTGCTAATCCATTAACTACAGATTTTGCCGTAATAATCGCAGATTGACCTACCTTTCCAACCGCAGTTACGCATCCAGCCTGATCGACCTTTAGCACGGTGCTATCAGAAGATGTCCAAATCAGTTGCCCATTTGCATTTTGTGGTTCTATCTGACTTATGAGCTTATAAGATGCTCCTTCTCTGATTTTGGAAATACAGCAGTTTATTGATATAGAAGTTGGATCAACACAGTTGGTATCAAATATTTGATTTGCTTTTTTGTTATTAAATTCAACTTGCTCACCATTTCGCCAGGTAACAGTGATGTTCTTTATTTCATCCTCTTCTCCTAAGCCAAAGTGTATCATATTAAGCATGCTCTGAGAAAATATCATGCCGGAAGAACCAACCCTTTTTCGATATGTTTTTGTAGGCGTTTTAAGTATGACAACAGCTGATGTTGCATCAATAAACGAATTGGGTGCATAACCAACTCGTACCGTAGCATAATTAGCTTTCGTTTTGCTAACATTATTCAAAAGGTACCACATCCCGTATTCATCGTTACCATTAAGTAAGTCTAACCACCCATCGTTATCAAAATCAAACGCTTGTCCCATATCGCCATGACCTTCCTCTTCTTCTCCATGAGCACCATGTCCGGTAAAAGGTTCAAACCTACCCTTGCCCGTATTGATAAGCATATAATCAG
>JAKSBD010000556.1 GCA_022361295.1 Bacteroidales bacterium | reverse complement strand
TGACGAACGAATACCTGATCGTATGGGCTCAAAATAAACTTGGCATCTTCGCCGTTCATTTTTAAGTCACGTGAAATTGTAAATTGGTAGACATGAGCTATTTTATCACCTGCCTTTTGTGCTTCCTCGTATGATAAACGACGGGAGATCTCAATAAAGGCTTCTGAAGCTGACTCCTTAAAACCGCCTGACTTAAATACAAGATCAGACAAGGTCATGTCTTCATTATAATCAAATTCGCCAGGAAATTGCACTTCTCCATAAATTTGAACAGTACGAATTTCTCGCAGATCATCAATGGATGAAATGGTCACCATATCTTCGCGCTTGAGTTCGATATCCTTTTCCCCACGCAGCACTTCTCCCACATTAAAAGTGATATTCTGAAGTGTCAGATCATCCATCAGGCGAGTCACTAAACCACGATTTAAGAATACATCGTCTCGCACGCCATCTGCTTTATCGATTAACTGCTTTAACGTTAATCCCTCTGTTAACTCATAATTACCAGGACGATATACAGCACCTTCTATATTTACTTTATTTTCAAAACGTTCTAACACAGTGCCTGCAAACACACTATCTCCGCTTTGCACTATTATCTTCTCAAAATTCTCTGCCAACACGTCTTTAAAGGCACGTTGACGCGAGGTTGTTCTGTAAAGTTGAATGCGATGAGTATAGGCATCTTCTGTAAAGCCACCTGCATATTCTATCAGATCATTGATCTTTTCTTCGCCTTTAGCTTCGAAAATACCATTGCGTTTAAATTCTCCACCAACCTTCACTCTTTTCTCGTAGGTTGGAACCAGAATGACATCTCCATCACTCAATGGAACGTTTATGTCACTTTTTCCTTTGATCAGAGATTCGTAAACATCAAGAGTTGCTGTTAATTCGCCGTTACGAATCACCTGGATATTACGGAAAGATCCTTCTTTGTTAGGACCGCCTGAGAGGTACAATGCATTAAAAGCTGTTGCTGTACCTGGCAAGGTATAGGTACCCGGCAGAAACACTTCTCCAATTACATTCACCTTAATGGATTTAACAATGCCCACATTAATACTGGCAAAGGTTCTTGGATTTGATGATTTTAAATCACTGTAGATGGATGTCAGTTTACTAAAGATACGCTTTTGCGCTGCCTCCTGAGTTAAGCCTCCTATTTGAACAGGGCCTACATTCGGGATATTAATAGAACCATTTCGGTCAACCGGCAGGTTGTAGCTCTGCTGCGAAACGCCCCAAACATCTATTAAAATTTCATCGCCCGGACCTAAAACATAGGATGGCGGAACTGGCAGATTAATATTTGGCTCGAATGTCAGGTTTTCATTATTAAAGAATGAAAAACCAAATATACGTTGGTCAACAACAGCTGAATCAACAGGCATCTTTATGGATTCTGTCATGCCTTGTGCACCAGTTATTCCTGCACCTTGTCCGGCTTGACTACCAGTTGTCCCTCCAGTCAGTTTAATTTCATTAATACGTTGCTGTAATTTTGCAATTTGTCCCTGACTCATACCACGTGCCTGTGCCAAAGCGATTACCTGTTGTTCTGATAATCCTCGTTTTTCCATTTCCTGGATCATACGCATCACCTGGGCATCACTTAAATCGTCGACATTCACCGACTTGACATCTACAGAGTTGGGATCAATGCTTTGTGCCTGCATCGTTGAAGCACTAAATGCAAGCACAAGAAAGAATAATAAACAACGTAATCTCATTCGTGTTTCTTTTTTTGAACTTTGGGTGTTCACTTGTTATTTTTTGATACACTATCGCCTCCTGACTCCCATCCTATTATAACCAACAGATTAGAAGCAGCAGACTTAAACGACTGACTATTAGCAGCCTGATAAAAACACATCTTTTCCTACGTAAAAGACGCCGCGAAGTTATGGATAAATCCACACAATCGCACTATTAAAAAAAGAGTTTTTCAACATAATAATCAACGAAATTAATCAGGATTGATTCAATGCTAAACCTACTCTTTAAAAAAACGTTTTTGGAAAAATAATATTATAAAAATACCGATGGTAATTGATGAATCGGCAATGTTAAAAACCGGGCGAAAGAAGATAAACGGATTACCTCCTACATATGGAAACCACTCAGGATAACGACCTTCTATCAAAGGAAAATACAACATATCCACCACTTTACCGTGCAAGAAAGAGGAATAGCCTCCCGCTTCAGGCATAAAGGTGGCGATTTGCCCGTAGCTATGATCGAAAATCATACCGTAAAAGGCACTATCGATAATATTGCCTAAAGCTCCGGCCAGAACCAAACCAACACAATAAACAAGGCCGTTTGGCGCACCTTTTTTTGTTAGATTGACCATATACCAGCCGATTCCCACAACAGCGATAATCCTGAATATACTCAGAAATGCTTTCCCAAACTTACCAGCTAACTGCATTCCAAAGGCCATTCCGTTGTTTTCAACAAAATGAATAATAAACCAATTGCCCAGTACCGGAATTTCATCACCCAGCATCATATGGGTTTTGATGTAAAACTTACTAATCTGATCAACCAAAAGGATGATGAATATTATTAAAAACGATTTTTTTAATACTGACATAGTTACATTGTTATAGCTAATGCTGGTTGTACTTACGCGTGAAACACCTACTTGTTTCGTATTTTAAGCTAAAATAACAGTTTCGATACAACGCACAAATGACCAATGGATAAAGCTTCTCCATTGGTCACCTTATTTTTTTGCTGTTAAAGTAAATCAAACAGTTTTCTACTTCTGTCCTTGCTTAGCCTCAACACTCAAGGTTGCATGCGGCACAGCTTTTAAACGCTCTGCAGGAATTAACTTCCCGGTTACACGACACAAGCCATACGTTTTGTTCTCTATACGAACCAAGGCAGCAGAAAGATGCTGAATAAACTTTTGCTGACGCTGGGCCAATTTACCAGCTTCTTCTTTTGACAACACAGCCGCACCTTCTTCTAATACCTTAAAGGTAGGTGATGTATCCTGCGTATCATTACCATCCTGATGAGTAATGGTATTTCTCAGCAATTCGTAATCTTTCTTGGCCTTATCAAGTTTCTTCAGGATAATTTCCTTAAACTCCTGAAGTTCTTCATCTGAATAACGGGTTTTTTCAGCCATAACGACTAAGTTTTAGTTATCAAACAAACCACTTATGCTTTTTCAATGTGCATAGCAGTGGCTATTTCATCATCAATTTCAACGGTAACAACACCGTCATTATTGCATTGATCCACTAATTTCACCTCCACAGCAAGCGTCTGCGCCCCGATGTATGCGGCATGCTTTTCAACAGCTGCATTAATAGCATCGTGTCGTTGTATTTGCAACCTGATTTTATCAGTCACATCAAAACCTGAATCTTTACGCAGGTTTTGAATGCGATTCACAAACTCACGTGCAATACCCTCTTCTCGCAATTCATCTGTCACATTTATATCCAAAGCTACAGTAATCTTGCCTTCATTGGCAACTAACCAGCCCGGAATATCCTCTGACATGATTTCAACATCCTCTAGTGATAGAACGATGGATTGTCCGTTGACATCCAGTGTATATTGTTCTTCTTTTTCGAAGATAGCAATTTCTTCCTGACCCATGGCATTTATAGCCCCTGAAATTACTTTCATGTTCTTACCATGCTTTGGCCCAAGTGTTTTAAAGTTTGGTTTAATCTTCTTCACCAGAACACCTGCATCCTCCTTAAGGTATTCCATTTCTTTCACATTCACCTCTGTCAACACCAAATCCTTAATGGCCTCTAACTGATGCTCAAAGGCATCATCCAGAATAGGGATCATGATCTTATTCAATGGCTGGCGCACTTTCAGGTTTACTTTACGACGTAGGCCAAGTACCATTGATGAGATAGACTGCGCATACTCCATACGCTCTTCCAGCTCTTTATCGATCATTCCTTCATCAAACGATGGGAATTCTGCCAGGTGAACAGAAACATCGGAATAGTTGCCTGACATCTTATTCAGGTCAATAAATAACTGATCGGTAAAGAATGGGGCGATCGGCGCAGATAATAAGGCTACTGTTTCCAGACATGCATATAATGTTTGGTAAGCAGCTAATTTATCTTCATTCATCTCTCCTCCCCAGAAACGCTTACGATTCAAGCGTACATACCAGTTACTCAGGTTCTCCATTACAAACTCCTGAATGGCTCGACCGGCACGAGTTGGCTCATAACTTTCATAAGCTTCCGTTACCTCTTTTACCAGTGAGTTCAATAACGACATCACCCATCGGTCAATCTCAGGACGTTTTTCAACAGGAACCAGCACCTCTTTGCCGTTAAAGCCATCAACATTGGCATAAAGAGCAAAGAAAGAATAGGTATTATATAGTGTTCCGAAGAATTTACGCTTTACTTCATCTACACCGGCAATATCAAACTTCAGGTTATCCCATGGCTGAGCATTGGTTATCATGTACCAGCGCAATGGATCTGATCCATATTTTTCAATTACCTCAAACGGATCAACACCATTACCCAGGCGCTTCGACATTTTATTACCTTTCTTATCCAACACCAATCCGTTGGAGATGATATTTTTAAAGGCAACTGAATCGAATAACATGGTTGCAATAGCATGAAGGGTAAAGAACCATCCGCGGGTCTGGTCAACACCTTCGGCAATAAAGTCGGCAGGATAAACCTGATCAAACCCTTCTTTATTTTCAAAAGGATAATGCATTTGCGCATATGGCATAGCTCCAGAATCAAACCACACATCAATCAAATCTGCCTCACGTTGCATTGGCTGACCGCTATCTGACACCAAAACAATGCCATCCACATGGTGACGGTGCAGGTCAATCTTCTCGTAATTATCCTTTGAATTATCACCCACCTCAAAACCTTCGAATGGATTTTTCTCCATTAAACCGGCTTCAACAGCTTTATTTATTTCGTTCATCAACTCCTCTACAGAGCCAATGCATTTTTCTTCAGTTCCGTCTTCTGTTTTCCAAATTGGAAGTGGCGTACCCCAGTAGCGGGAACGGCTCAGGTTCCAGTCCACCAAATTCTCCAACCACTTACCAAAACGACCTGTTCCTGTTGAACCCGGCTTCCAGTTAATGGTTTTATTTAGTTCAATCATTCGGTCGCGAACCGCTGTTGTTTTAATAAACCAGCTATCCAACGGATAATATAATACCGGCTTATCGGTACGCCAACAGTGCGGATAGTTATGGACATGCTTCTCTACCTTAAATGCCTTATTCTCTTTCTTTAGCATAACCGCTAAATCCACATCTAAGGTTGGAGCATCATCACCTAATGAAGCATCGTAATCATTCTTCACATAACGACCGGCGTATTCACCATAGGCCTCTTTATTCACGAACTCGGACACGAAAGCCTCATCTAAATCCTCAATTTTAAAGAACTTACCGGACTTATCAACCATTGGCTGGCGCTTACCTTCTTTATCAATTAAAATAAGCGGTGCGATACCCGCCACTTTCGCCACGCGATCATCATCAGCACCAAAGGTAGGTGCAATATGTACGATACCAGTACCGTCTTCGGTAGTTACATAATCACCCAGAATAACACGGAAAGCATCACCATCAGGTTTCACCCAAGGCATTAATT
>JAKSBD010000127.1 GCA_022361295.1 Bacteroidales bacterium | reverse complement strand
TATTTTCTGAGTTGTACTCGGTTGATGTGGCCACATCTGCCATTGACCAGATTCTGACCACACCGGCTGAGTTGGCCATGATGAGCAAAGATGGCTCGATTATGGTTTATCAGGATGTAAAAGGATACGAGGATAAATGGCGTAAGCATCACCAGTCATCGGTTACCCGCGATATATGGAGCTTTGAAGCTGCAACAGGTAAGCATAGCAGGTTAAGCTCTTTTAAAGGTGAAGACCGCCAGCCTGTTTTAGCAGCCAATGATAAGGATGTGTATTTTTTGAGTGAAGAATATGGTTCTTTTAATGTGTGCAAAACAAATATTACCAAGCCTGGTGAAACAGAACAGGTTAGTCACTTTGAAAAACATCCGGTTCGTTTTCTGAGTGCGTCAGATAATGATTTGTTGTGTTATAGCTTTAATGGTGAAATATATACACAAAAACCTGGTGGTGAGCCGGCAAAAGTAGCAGTTAATATCAGTTTTGATATTGAAGGAGATGATACCCGATTTGTAAAAATGAGCAAGGAAGCAACCGAGATGGATGTATCGCCTAATGGAAAGGAGATTGCTTTTATTGCCCGTGGAGAGGTGTTTGTTACTTCGGTTGATTACAACACAACGAAACGTATCACCAATACGCCTGGTCAGGAACGATCAGTCAGTTTTAGCCCCGATGGCCGCTCATTGGTTTATGCTGCCGAGCGAAATGGTAGCTGGAATATTTACACATCATCGATAAAGAGTGAAGACGAGCTTTATTTTAACAGTGCTACGCTGGTTGAAGAAAAGCCTGTGATTGAGGTGGAAGCCGAAACGTTTCAGCCACATTTTTCGCCTGATGGCAAAGAAGTAGCTTTCCTTGAAAACAGGACTACTTTAAAAGTGATTAACCTGAACTCAAAGGCGGTTCGTAGCATTTTGGATGGTAAATACAATTATTCATACAGTGATGGTGATCAATGGTATCAGTGGTCGCCTGATGGCCTTTGGTTTATTGTAGCCTATTCTCCAAATCATTGGGTAATAAACGAAGTTGGTTTGGTAGCAGCCAGTGGTTCAGGTGAGGTGAAGAACCTCACAAAGAGTGGTTATGGTGATTCGCGCCCGCAATGGATGATGGAAGGTAATGCCGTGATTTGGTTTACAGATAAACATGGTATGCGCAACCACGGTAGTTGGGGTTCACACGACGACGTGTATGCAATGTTTTTTAACCAAAAGAGCTATGATCAGTTTAATTTAAGCAAAGAAGAGCTGGAGTTAAAGGATGAATTAAAGAAAGCGGAAAAGAAAGAAGAAGAGTCGAAAGTCAAAAAGAAAAAGAAATCGACTGATAAGGAAGATGAAAGTATTGAAATGGAGCTGGACAAACTGCAAGACAGGATGGCCCGCCTTACCATTCACTCATCGAGTCTTGCAAGTGCATTATTATCTCCTGATGCTGATAAACTCTATTATTTGTCGCGTTTTGAAAAAGGGCACGACTTGTGGATACACGATTTTAAAAAGAACGAAACCAAGAAAATTGCCAAGTTAGGAGGCAGGGGCGGTTATTTGCAGGCTGATTCTGCATTTGCCAATATTTTTGTTTTTTCAGGAGGTAAAATAACCAGGTTCGATACCAAGAGTGAGGAAACAAAAGCAGTCAGTTATATGGCTGAAATGTACCTTGATGCAAAGGCCGAACGTGAAGCTATTTTTGAACACGCCTGGCGTCAGGTGAAGCGTAAGTGGTACCGCCCTGATTTACACAATGTAGATTGGGATTTTTATAAAGAAGAGTATCAGCGCTTTTTGCCGCATGTCAATAATAATTATGATTTTAAGGAGCTGTTGAGTGAAATGCTTGGCGAGATGAATGGTTCGCATACGGGAGCTCGTTATCGCCCTGCAAATAATGATGCTGATAAAACCGCTTCATTAGGCTTGTTTTTCGACTACAACTACAAGGGGCAAGGTCTTAAAATTTCGGAGGTAATTGATAAAAGTCCCGTTTTAAAAGACGGTACAGAAATTGAAGTAGGAGTTGTAATAGAAAAGGTTAACGGAATTGTTGTTAATAATCTATCGCAATTATATCAGCAGTTAAACCATAAGGAAGGTAAGTCAACGTTGCTTTCTTGTTACAGCCAGGCAAATGGTAAGCGTTGGCAGGAAACGGTAAAACCTGTCAGCATGTCGAAGCGTAATCAATTACTATATGAACGTTGGATTAAGCAACGTCGCGAAATAACGGAACGTTTGTCCGGAGGTCGATTGGGCTATGTGCATGTAAGAGGCATGGACTCGCCTAGTTTCCGTGAGTTTTATTCAGAAGTATTAGGTCGAAATCACGACAAAGAAGCATTGATAGTTGACACCCGTTTTAATGGTGGCGGATGGTTGCACGATGATTTGGTGACATTTCTGGGAGGTAAAAAATATGCAGACTATTATCCGGGAGGTCGTTACTTTGGTTCGGAGCCAATAGCTAAGTGGTATAAACCATCATGTGTCTTGATAAGTGAAGGCAACTATTCTGATGCTCATGCTTTCCCATTCGCCTATAATGCTTTAAAATTAGGTAAACTAATTGGCATGCCGGTTCCGGGTACGATGACAGCTGTATGGTGGGAAACCCAGCAAGACAGAACCCTGGTTTTCGGTATTCCACAAATTGGTGTGAAAGATATGGATGGTAATTATCTTGAGAACACTCAGTTGGAGCCTGATGTGAAAGTGCAGAACAGTTTTGAATTGCTCAAAGAAGGGCGTGATGAACAGTTGGAAAAAGCCATTGAGGTGATGCTGAATGATTTGAAGTAAAAGCAAAACAGATGCTATAAACAATAAAGGCTGCTCAATTTGAGCAGCCTTTGCTATTTTGTGTTTCTAAGTGGATTAAACAGTTAAGATATCTTTCTCTTTAACTTCAAACATTGCATCCACTTTCTTAACGTATCCATCTGTAATTTTCTGTACTTCAGCTTCAGCGTCCTTCTCTAAATCCTCCGAAAGACCGTCCTTTTTCATTTTCTTCAATTCGTCATTACAGTCACGGCGTGTATTACGGAAGCTTACTTTTGCATCTTCACATTCTGCTTTAGCCTGCTTCACAAGGTCTTTACGGCGCTCTTCTGTTAGCGGTGGTATGTTAATGCGAATGATATCGCCATTATTGTCAGGATTGAAACCAAGGTTGGCAGCCATAATAGCCTTTTCTATTTCCCCAATCAACTGCTTTTCCCATGGCTGAATAGCAATGGTGCGCGGATCAGGCGTACTTAGGTTTGCAACCTGCGAAAGCGGTGTCATGCTTCCGTAGTAATCAACTAAAATACCTTCAAGCATTTTAGGATTTGCTTTACCTGCACGGATTTTACCTAGTTCGTTATCAAGGTGTTCAATAGCCTTGGCCATTCTCTCTTTGGCATCGTCTAATATTAAATCTATTTCTTCTTGCATGGTCAGAATGTATGATTGCGTTTAAACTGTTCGTTTACACAAAAATAGAAAACTTTATATGAAAATAAAAAAGCACTGAAAGTCAATCTAAAATGAAGTGATATGCAGCGATATAATTTTCATAAATCATAAGGTATTTATAAAGAATTTCCTTTGAATAAGGTTTATATTTGCAGTAAATTGCATGGCTGAAACCTACCTCACTTCATTAAAAATAGCTACAAACAAGTGAAAATAAGATGCGTTAATCTCATTAATATTTCATTAATTTGTAATAACAAATGTTAAAAATCTTATAATGTAAAATGTTTAAATGTGTGGTTAATTAGAATTGATATAAATATAGAATTAATTCTTTAATAATGTTTGCCCAGAGGGCTTTTCAAACCTACATTTGCAGGCTTATAGAACAAATTAGTTTTAACAATTAAATAAATTAAAAAGGATTCCTATGAGTACTATTTTTGGTTCCTCAATTGGAAGAAAGTTGCTGATGAGTTTATCAGGACTTTTTTTGGTGGTTTTCTTAATCGTCCACCTTTCCATTAACTTATTGCTGCTTGTGCCAGATGGCGGAGTAATGTTTAATGTAGCTGCTAATTTCATGGCTTTACCATTAATTAAGTATGGTTTGCAGCCTGTGTTATTTGCCGGTTTCATTGTACACATTATTTATGCGGCAGTGTTAACTGCACAAAACAACAAAGCACGTGGTTCGGCCAAGTACGCCTCTGGTAACAATACCAAAGATGTGATGTGGGCTTCAAAAAACATGTTTGTGTTAGGTTTAACAGTGTGTGCATTTTTAGTGGTTCACTTAATTGATTACTGGGTGCCATTGCAAATCACGCATGCTGCTGAGTCAATCACCATTGATGGCGTTGAAATGCACAATACCTACGCTTTGGTTAATTCTGCTTTTGCGGAACCATGGAGAGTTGTGTTGTATGTAATTGGAGCTTTAGGCTTAACCATTCACTTGACACATGGATTCTGGTCGGCTTTCCAAACTCTGGGATTAAGTAATAACATCTGGCGTAGTCGTTGGACTGTTGCCGGTATTGCCTTTGCATGGATCGTAGGATTAGGCTTTTCTTTAATCGCTATCCTTCAATTTGCTTTTTATCAATAGTTCAAATCTAAATACATAAATAGATATGAAATTAGATTCTAAGATACCACAAGGCGAAATGGCCAAAAAGTGGTCTAATTATAAAGCTAACCAGAAACTGGTTAACCCTGCTAACAAGCGTAAGTTAGATATTATTGTTGTTGGAACTGGTTTGGCAGGTGCTTCGGCTGCCGCTTCATTTGGTGAAATGGGATTCAATGTAAAGAACTTCACCATTCAGGATTCTCCACGCCGTGCACACTCGATTGCTGCACAGGGAGGTATCAACGCTGCTAAGAACTATCCTAATGATGGTGACTCAGTTCACCGTTTATTCTACGATA
>JAKSBD010000161.1 GCA_022361295.1 Bacteroidales bacterium | reverse complement strand
TGGTCTTTAATGTATTTATGGTTGCTCTGGAAAAGAACAAAATACAATATTGTAAAAACCAGTCCTACAGTACTAATAACAAGAGTTACCAGGTGTGAAATCTTATATTCTTCACCTGGACGAATAACAAAAAGACGAATGATGGGAATACTCATTAACAAGAGTATTACAAGAACAGTTAAAGTTGAAATAAAGGCTCTGTCAACACCACGTTTCAGAGAATTATACTTGCTCTGTGGCATTAGTCCAACCAGGTAGTTGATGTTATCTTGCTTAGTATTTATTACAAATGCCTGATAGGTTTGACCGGCTAATTGAAGTTTAGAATGAAATTCATGTCCTAGTATTAACTCACTCTCTTTGTCATTATCGTTAAGATGAAATTTTAAAGTATCAGTTTTGAAAATTAGCTTGTCGCATATGCCATAAAGATCGGGGTTACTATTAAAAAATTCTGTATAAAACAGCCCACTGTCATTAAATACAATGAATCCGGAGAATAAATCCTCTTTTAGTATGTCGTTAAAAAGCAAATCTCTTGAATAGTCTTTAAAAAGAGAATTTTGTGAAGTATCCTTCTTTGCTTCTGCATTGTTAGCCTTTGTATTGTTTGCTTCTGCATTGTTAGCCTTTGCATTGTTAGCTTCTGCATTGTTAGCATTTGTATTGTTAACTTCTGCATTGTTAGCCTTTGTATTGTTAGCTTTTGCATTGTTAGCATTTGTATTGTTAACTTTTACATTGTTAGCTTTTGAACTATAATCATTATTTGTTTCATTCTTGCGTTTGTCGGGTAATTGTTCATATACACTTTCTAGTTTACTTTTAAGACTATCTTTAATGGCCATATTATCAGTTATAATGATATATGCAATTAGTGTTTTCATTTTCTTATCTAATTGATCAGCTTTTGTGTCCAGGCTCTCTTTTTTATCCTGTAAATCACTGGCATAACGGTATAATGTTTTAAATACCTGTCTTTTTACCCTGTTTTCTTTAACACTGTGTGTATAAATATAATATACACCCATTGCTAATATGATAAACATTGAAACGGTAAGTAAAATGCCTGATCTTTGATTTGGACGTTTATTATTGCTTGCCATTGCTGATAATATTAAATGATACCTATTCTGTTCTTTTAAAGTTTATATTTAATAAGTGTCTGGCGAATTCAATTTAAGTTTCCGGAATAATAAGATGTTATGTTTTATCAGGTCCTATATTAAATCGATAAGGAATTGTATTTAGAATTACATTAAAATTTTTTTGCAGTCTTTATCACCCTCTCCAAATTCTTCGCCTTATATTTAATCTTCTGACGCCTCAAATAAACACTCTTGTGTATACATACAGGACTTATTTTACGCCTGCGCCAACCCAGAACCCACCAATAAGGTTTTAAGGGATTATGCATCTCATCAGTCTCATCCGGTTGATAGTTGCTTAAAAGGTTTTTGTTTATTATAAGTCCCTTGTCAACAGCTTCCTCAATCATCCAATGAAGTGTGATGTTTGATAAACCAGCTTCGTCGTAATATCCACCAATGTCGGAATGAACACCTGCAAACCACTTTTGTACGATGTCTCTATCTTCATCTTCTTCCCAAACGCATGGCTGGAACATGGTTCTTTGTTCGTCAATAGCCAGTGCCTGACGGGCATGAGCTACTTCAGCACTTAGTTTTGTATTAGGAAACTTTCTTGGAGGTATTATGCCCACCGATTTTACAGTGTCCCACACGCCAATAAAGTGGACCTTGCAAACTCTGCTAAAGGTACTTTTGAACTCATGGGCAATGGATTCGTTTTTTTGAGTCCTGTACATTTTAGAGGCGTAGCTTATGAGATTGTTTCTTCCTCTCTCTAATAAACCTACTTTTCCTAGCATACCAGCAAGGGCTCTGACAGTAAAAGCACCGCGACTAAAGCCAAACAAGAAAACTTTATCGCCCTCTTTGTAATTATTCATAAGAAAGAGATAGGCTTCCTCGATATTTTTGGTAATACCATAACCTGAAGCCAGTCCTATTATCTTTTTATACTTCTTATAGATATACGATGAAAAGAGTGAAGAAGACAATGTACCTACTCCGGGATCATAATAAGCGCATTGGATCTTTCTGTCAATTATCTCAAATAGCTTTACGACGTTAGTATTATTCTCACCGTAGCTATTGCCGGTTCCATCACAGCAGATGATTATATTTTTTGACATCGTTATTGTTTTTAATTAGAATAAACATTATCCGGCCAACGCCCCTTTATTTACAACTTCAATCGTTTAATTATCGATTATTCTCATAACCCCAACAACATTCCAATCAAATTATCCTGAGGAAATACATCGAACTTATCTTTTCTCACATTAGAATGCGACCACATGCCCTTTACAGTTCCATTAAAAGCATCAGGATTATACTCAAAGGCTTTGGGGCCCTTCCGTTTAATCTCGGCTACCAGACCATCGCGCACATCAATCGAATCCCTGTTGGCGATCCAAAGGATAAATAATCTTAATATTTCAATCTGCTTATCGGAGTATCTGTGCCATTCCCGGTAACCACGAAACGGTGTGTGCAGCTTCACTATCTGATCATTGGCTGCAGGTGTGTTAACATAGGTTTTTCCGTTTTTAAGATAGCCAAAATTGCATATTTCAATGCCAACCGAATGGGTATGCATATGCCGTGAACCATTTGTACCCAAGTGCCAGCCATAAGCACCGTCAGGCATGCATTGCACCAGCTCACCGTCATAGTGCGTGTTGTTACCTTTAATGGACTGACCACCCAGGACAAATTCAGTAGCGACGGGACCTCTGTCATCATTGGCCCAACCATCAATGGTTTTGTAAGGGTTGTGCCAACCGGCAGTATGGTGCAGGAAGAGGTATTCCTTTGCGGTAGGGCCTTCTTTGTATTCTCCTTTAGGCAAATAGTATCGATTGACAGTCAGGTCCTGATAAGGAGAATATACCTTTTCACTTTTGTCTGTTGAAGCATTTAATTCTTGAATAGCCTCAAGTGTTTTGGGACCAACAATGCCATCCACAACAAGATTGTTGTCTTGCTGAAATTTCTTTACTGCAGCTTCGGTATCTTTACCAAAAATGCCATCATCATTAATGTTTAATGCCTGCTGAAGCTTCTTGACTTCAGGGCCTTTGGAACCTTTTTTTAGTAACATGTTTATTTTTTTGTGTTAGTGTAAATAATGCCAAGTGTGGAAACGCAGTTATTCCAGCCTTTAAAAACACAAACCAATACCTAAAAAAGCAATGATTTACCGATTGGTAGTTTGTAGAAGATTGTACATTGCTTGGTATCCTAATTTACTTTTTATCCCTAATTAAAGTAAGTTTATGCTTTGATTACCATGATTGCACATAAAATTGCAATTTCGATAATTGATTTGTAAAAGTCAACAATTTAATAGGGTAGAGGTAACGTAAAATTACCTATTTAAAACAGATATCACGTTTAGTGGATTAATAGTAGCTAACTCGTTATTTCACATCATGATATTATCTACTTTAATCATCAGTCTAATATAATTTGTCAATACAACACTAGTTGTTTAAACAAAATATTTAATTTAGTATCCACTGATCGGAAATGCCACTTTGAGGGAGAGCATCAATAACAGGTGGGATTATAATGGAATTTTATCATGTTTGCATTTAAGTGCAGATAGGTATATAGAGTTGTTTATAAATGAATATATCGCTCTTTTTGAGTTGATAAAGAAAAAGTAAGTGATATAAGTAAGTTGTGTGCAAGCTTAACCCAATCGAAACATATGCTAAAAAAGAATCAATGGAGATAAAACGATTTATAACTAAATACCTGCTAATTGTTATAGGATTAGCAATACTGAGAGTTTTACTAA
This sequence comes from Bacteroidales bacterium, assembly GCA_022361295.1. Taxonomy (GTDB): domain Bacteria; phylum Bacteroidota; class Bacteroidia; order Bacteroidales; family Marinilabiliaceae; genus Carboxylicivirga. The sequence continues at coordinate 2,059 of JAKSBD010000161.1, read as the reverse complement.
TTGCATTAGTGCCTGATTTATTTACGAAAACAATTGTTGGTGATGGTTTTACACAGACCCAAACTACATTTTTCTCAATGTATCAAACTAACTTCTTTAATATTATTCTAGGAGTAATAATGTCAATTGACCTATACCGAAATGGGCTAAACTGGATTATAATTCCGATTTTGACTGTTATTTCAGGAACAGCAGGACTGTTCTTTTTTTCAATCCTAATTCTAAAAAACTTAATTACTAAATATGAATAGATTTGATTTGCAGAAAGCAATTTATAAATACGCTATTTTATTGTCAATTACCTACCTGATTAACTTGGTTTGGATTTATTATTTCCATAATTATTTAGCTCAATTAATGATAGAAAGCCAAAACTCCATGTATGAGTACATATCATATATTCCAAGGATAATTACAGTTTTATTTAATATAGCTTTCGCCATTTTAGTTTATAAGGATTTTAAAATCAATGAGATTAAAAATCCACTGATAGTGATAATTACCTTATTTTTTGGATTTATTGGGATAGCACTTTTTTTTATTCAGGTAATTTATAATCACAATGTAAAAAAGCCAGCACACAACAAATTGTAAATTTAATAATGGGTTCGGTGGAAGTTCCAACCTTGGGTCCATGCGAAATTATCCGTTCCTATGGGACGGATAACCGCACGTAAATCCGCACTAAAGTTACACCAATCGTTAGTAGCCCCCTTATCATACAGCAAAAAATGACATTTTTTAATAAGGGCAAGGCTACAGTAACAATGGTATTTTAACTTACAACAGAACAGTATGAATGATGAAAAAAAGTCAATTAAGAACCTACAAACACCAGTAAACAAAAGCGTTTTAAACTTACCCGAATAATAATTCACTATCTCACATTTGGTATATTTTTTGTAGTCAACATTTCATACAATTAATCATTATATTTGTAGTAACTGAGGATAAAAAGTCAGGATATGAAAACATGTAGTCAGGCTGTTGCAAATAAGCTTTTAGATTTAGCAGCTGAAGCAAATAAGGAAGTATCTCAACTCAAGTTAATGAAGCTTGTTTATCTTGTGCATGGATTTAGTTTAGCCATAAACAATAAATCAGCGCTTAATCCTCATTACGACACAATTGAAGCCTGGAAGTTTGGCCCTGTTATACCAGGTTTGTATCATGAATTTAAGCATTTTGGAACAGCACCAATTACCAAAAAAGCCACATTTATAGATGATACTTTTGAGGTGAAGGAAGCTGAATTGACAGATCATGACATCGTTAGAGCGTGTGAGTATGTTTGGAGAAGTTATGGTCATTTAAGTTCTGATCAGCTCGTTGATTTTACACATGCTCCCGGTAGTCCATGGTCAAAGGTTGCAAATTTAGGTTATAATCAAATAATTCCAGATTCAGATACTAAAGCGTATTTTAAAATACTTGTCAATATTGTTGAAAAATACGCCGTTTAATACATGAAGGATTTTTTTGATAAGGAACTCTCTCATAGTGACCTGGAAGCAATATCAAAATCACTACAGCTTGAAACATTAGAGGGGAAAAAGCAAGATAGGGGGGAGCGTAAAAAATATGCTTTACTTACTTATTGCCTTGTTGTGTTTTATATTGTTTCCGTACTAACTATAACCATATTAAATGGTTGTAATGTCATAGAGTTATCTGACCCTATTTTAATAGCATTAATTGTAACGTCTTTCGCTAAAATTGTGGGCCTTTTTGTATTTGTTATGAAGTATCTTTTTGATAATAACAAAGAATAATACCATTTCTTATAGATTATTTCAATTGTACTTCACACTGGACGAGAGTTATTTCAGCGTGCCACCTTTGAGTGTTCGAAAATATCAATATTCACATTTATAGCAATTTGCAAGCTGCCAATAAGCTCTACTCATTTAAAAGCTACCCTTTGTGCGTATTATTGTTAGGTATTAAAGTGCCAACTCAGTTATCTTTAGCCCTCTGTGCCGGGCAGGCACATCCTTTTTAAAAAAGGATGCAAAACTTGATTGAAAGAGGTGATTGCTGCGCACCAGAGATGGATTTA
>JAKSBD010000444.1 GCA_022361295.1 Bacteroidales bacterium | reverse complement strand
TATTTTAAATTACTAATGATTGTCCGCATTATAGCATAAAAAGATAAACACAACCTGTTCAGCAGAGGCGGAACAGGTTGTGTTTATCTTTTTATGCTATAATGCGGACAATCATTAGTAATTTAAAATACTTTTGTGAAAAAATTAGAAGATGGAATATACAAAAGTACAGGTAATCGTTACACCGGTAAATCAGATAGCCAACGAATTATTAATGGCACAGATGGGAGAGATGGGCTTTGATAGTTTTGAAGAGAACGACAATGGATTTAATGCTTATATACAAAGCAGCCTGTTTGATTCAGATAACATATTGTCCATTGAATCGCCCATTGATGGAATAGAACTATCATTTAATATAGAAGTGATTGCAGACCAGAACTGGAATGATGAGTGGGAGAAAAACTTCTTTCAGCCCATTGTTATTGCCGATAAGTGTGTTATCAGAAGTTCGTTTCATGAGATGGAGCACAATGCAGATTACGAAATTATTATTGATCCGCGCATGAGTTTTGGAACCGGACACCACGAAACAACCAGCTTAATTGTTCAGTATATACTGGAATTGGATGTCAAAGGTCTGAACATCCTTGATATGGGCTGCGGAACGGCTATACTGGGAATGTTATGTGCCAAGAAAGGAGCAGCACAAATTACAGGTATTGACATCGATGAGTGGGCCTACAATAACGCTTTGGAAAACATCAGGCTCAATAATGTAACTAATATGAACGTGTTGTTGGGTGGGGCCGACTTATTGAATGAGCAACAATACGATTTAATTCTGGCTAATATTAACAGGAATATTTTATTAAACGATATGGCTGGCTACGCTAAGGTATTAAAACCTGGCGGACAAATTTTATTCAGTGGTTTTTACACCGAAGATATTGATACAATAGACAATATGGCCAGACAATATAATTTAGAATTAAAAAGTAAAAAAACTGATAACAATTGGACGGCACTTGCGTATATAAAGGCCAGGTAAACTAATTGGGCACACACAACAGAGCAGAACCTTTATTATATGATAAAACGACTACTAGCCGTATTAACTTTTATTACGATTGGATTACAACTAACAGTGGCACAAAGCAAATTTAGCGGGCAGGCCAAGCTGTTTGTTGATGAGATGGAGGAAGTGTTTAAAGGAGCAACGGATAAAAAGGCGGCTAAAGCGTTTATCGGATCCTTCGAATTGTTCTGGACAAGTGCCGACCCGGAATTGCAGGAACTGATGATGGCCACTTGTAATAAGATGGCTAAAAAGAAAGCTCGCCCTTACCCAGATTACCATACATACATTACAACTATAATGTCTTTTCTGGAGAAGGAGCATCCAAAAAACAGCTTTGACAATTGGCATGCTGCAGTAAACGACTTATTGGTTAAACCACGTTTTGCCCTTCGTCATCTTAAATCATTTGTGGCATTAAGTAAAAAAATGATTGAGACCGATGCTATTTATTCAACACCAGCTCTGGCCTGGTATGCACGTTCTGGCGATTATCATTACGAGTATGATACGGATAGAAAGCAATTATCGCTCATAGTAGGCAATACCAACTTGGTTTGTGTGTCCAAAAGAGACAGTATTGTTATTGAAAATACATCGGGTGTATTATATCCGCTGGAAAAGAAATGGCTGGGAAAAAATGGTAAAGTCACCTGGGAACGTTCGGGTTTTGAAGCTTCCATGGTGTATGCCACTTTTACCAATTATGAGTTAAAAGCCGATAAACCAAGGCTTGAGGTTGATTCAGTAGAATTCTTTAACCGTCATTACTTCGATTATCCATTGCATGGCACCCTGGAGCATAAGGTGATGCAAATTACTTCGCCAGAATCAACTATTTACCCCAAATTTGTAACCAGCGAACAACGTTTTAAAATTGATAAGATTCACCCGAATATCGATTACGAAGGTGGTTTTGCGCAAAATGGGGCCAAGTTTTTAGGAGCCGGCACACACGAAAATCCTGCTTCTATTACTATTTCACGCAATGATACCACTTTTATAACGGCCAAATCATTGTACTTTGCCCTTCGAAAAGATCAGATACTAAGTAATGATACTGAAGTATCCATTGTGATGGATCGTGGTTTTATCTATCATCCCGGACTCATTTTTAAATATATGGCCGACCTGGAGGAGGTGCATCTGATACGTGATGGTGAGGGACTGGCCTTAAGCCCGTATTTTAACACCTTCCATAACATCAGTATGGATGTTGAGCTTATCCGCTGGAAAATAGGTTCTCAGTTTATTGATTTACGAATGCTGACCGGTGCAGCACAGAACCAGGCTTTCTTTGAATCGCTCAGTTATTTTCGCGAAGAGTTTTATAACCGGCTGCAGGGAATGGATGCCATCCACCCGTTGCAAGGGTTGCGCAATTGCGATAAATACTACCATGGTGAGCCTTTTTCAGCCGAAGAGTATGCCAAATTTATGGGATTGCCGCTCAGTCCGGTTCGTCAGCAAATAATTGACCTGTCTTTTCATGGTTTTGTCGGGTATAATGTGAACACCGATGAAATTACCATCAGGCAACGATTGCGCGATTATCTGGATTTTAGACTGGGTAGAAAAGACTTTGATGTAATACGCTTTATGTCATTAACAGGGAGTGAGACTGCCAACGCCAGAATTGACCTGTTAAACTTTGATCTCGGCCTCAATGGAGTTGAAACCATCTCCATTTGTGATCACCAAAATGTTGTTTTCTTTCCCCGTAATCAGCAAATCATTCTTAAAGAGAATAGAAATTTTGTGTTTAACGGAACCATCAATGCGGGTATGTTAACTTTATCGGGTAATGGATTTAAGTTTTTATACGATGATTTCAGGATTGATATGAGTAATATCGACTCGTTAAAAATGAAAGTTCAGTCAGGCGAACAGGATTATTTCGGCATGCCTGTTTTAACCGACGTGGGTAATACCATTTCTCAGCTATCGGGGTACCTGCAAATTGATGAACCGGGCAATAAATCAGGAGCTAAAAGTAATCCGCACTATCCGATTATTAACAGTCAAATTGAGTCATACGTTTATTTCGATAATAAAAACATTCAGGGTGGAGCCTACCACAAGGATGAATTGTTCTTTACGCTCGATCCTTTTGAAATGGATAGTATCAATACGCTGAAACGTGAAAACTTTAACTTTAGCGGGGAGTTTGAATCAAATATCTTTCCAACCTTCCGTGAGAACTTAACCATCAGGCCTGATTTCTCATTAGGATTCAGGCGTCAAACGCCTGAGACCGGTTATCCTATATACGGAGGCAAAGCCACCTTTACAAATACCATTGACTTAAGTAATGATGGTTTAAAAGGTAATGGAGAACTTAACTATTTGACTTCCACTTCATTTTCTGAAGATTTTACTTTCCTGCCAAACATGGTTAAAGGGCAGGTTTACGACTTTACAGTTAATAAACAAACAGATAGTCCACCGTTCCCCGATGTTACCTCAAAATACATTTATGTAGAGTATATGCCTCATGATGATGAATTTCATGCAAAAACCCAGGAGGAAAACTTTACAATGTTTAACGAAGAGGCACAGTTGCAGGGTGAAATTAAGATCACACCTTACGGTATGACAGGTGGTGGTACTTTTTACATGGCAAGGGCTAATGTAAAATCAAAAGATATTGATTTTACTGATCATACCATATTGGCCGATTCGTCAGACTTTAACCTTTCAGGAGCAGAAGTGGAAGGGGTAAGTTTTGCCACAACCAACCTGATATCAGATATTAATTTTGAAACGCGTCAGGGAACATTCCGCTCACGCTCGGGTGGTAGCCGTGTTGATTTTACCGAAAACCGCTATGTCTCTTATATCAGTGAGTTCTCGTGGGATATGGATAAGAATGATATCTATATGGGTGCCCGCGGCTCAAAGGGTAACCGCTTTGTTTCAACACATCGTCGACAGGATTCGCTTGCCTTTTATGTGCCAATGGCCATGTATGATGTTGAAACTACGACTATATATGCTGAAGAAGTTCAGAATATTGAGGTTGGTGATGCTAATATGCTTCTGAATGATGGTTTGGTGACTATCCGTGAAGATGCTGCGCTTGACCCACTCGATAGTGTTCGTATTGTGCTGGATAAAGATTCGCTGGTGAAGCATACCATGTACGATGCCCGTGTATTTATTAATGGTAAATTCGATTATAAGGCCAATGGTAAATACGATTATTTTAATGGTGATGGTAAGAAATTAACGCTTAACATGCACAATATTGAATATGGTAAAGAAGAGATGACTATTGCCGAAACAAAGATAATACCAGGCGATTTATTTACCTTCAATTCACACTTTGCGTACCAGGGTAATGCCACCCTGAAGGCGACTGAACAATTGCTGACATTTGACGGAGGTGTTCAGATGCTACACCGTTGCTCTCGCGGGCCTCAAACCTATATTCGTTTTGATGCAGCTATTGACCCGGCCAATGTTCGGATTCCAATTGCTGAGGAGCTGCAAAACTTCGATTACGAAAATATTTATAAGGATTTCTTTATTACCAAGGACAGTACACACGTTTATTCATCGTTTGTTGAAGACCGTAAGGATTACAGCGATATTCCAATGATTAATGCTTCGGGTTACCTGGTTTATAACGATGAGGAGAAATCGTTTGATATTGCCTCTGAAGCTAAATTGGCTAATGCCGATACAACCGGAACTTTAATGCGCTTCTCAGAGGCGGCCTGCAACATACAGGGACATGGTAATATTGATATGGGGGTAGATATGGATCAGGTGAAACTCAAATCAACGGGTAGCATCATTCATAATCGTGATGAGAATGAAATTATACTGTCATCAATGATGGGTATTGATTTCTTCTTTAATACCGAAGCACAAGATGTTTTATACGGATCAATAATGGCTTCATCAGCCAAAGCATCCAAATTAAGCAAAGAAACCTTTATTAGTCGCCTGGCTGAATGGACAGGCAGAGATAAGGCTGCAAAAGCAGAAGGTGAAAGAGGTAAAACAGGCGAGGGGACAGGCATGCCATTGGATCTTCAGCAGATGTTGTTATTCAGTAATATCGACTTTAAATGGGATACCAAAAAGCGGGCTTTCATAGCCGAAGGAACGGCAGACCTGGCATACATTAAACAATTTGTGGTGAACAGGGAAGCTAAAGTTTTGGCTGAAATTACCCGTAAACGTAGTGGTAATTCTATTGAAATGTACCTGGAGTTTGACGCCGATAACTGGGTGTATTTCGTATATAAGAATAGTATGATGCAGACCTTGTCTTCCAACTCAGGTTATAATAGCATTGTTCAGGAGCTTAAGCCTGACGAGCGTAAGCAAAAGGTTGGCCTGGGAGAGAAAGGGTATACGTTTATTATGGCACCTGCAAATAAGAAAAAGAAATTTCTTGCCAAGTTTACCAAGAAGTCTGCCCCGGCTGCACTGCCTGAAAAAGATGTGGAAGGAGAGGAGTTGGAGTAGTGTTTAATTATCCGGTGGTTGATTTGCTGATTCGTTAATTCGTCGAAATAAGGTTAATAGTGCTCGGTGCTTAGTGCGTCGTGCACTTTTTTTTGCATGCAACTTTGTGTAAATGCTAAAGATGCGCCTTCTGATTATGCCAGGATAAATTTATATTACAAGATATTATTGGTAAGTTGATAATAAATGAAGTCAATATAGATAAAAAGTATACCTCTATTGATAATTGATAAGTATAAGGTAAATAAGGTAGTGTCTAAATATATACAGTGTGTTTCTAAATGAAATATGTAACACAGCATATGAAGTAGAGAAAAGAGATAGAACAAATAAGATAAATAGGTATGATAATAAGAAAGTGAAATTTAAACAATAGAGAAGTTAAACTACTGTAAAGAAGTATACATTTGATTATTAGTAAGCTCATAGTAGAACAGAGAAACGCCAAATAAGGCATTAGATATCCATTCTTTGGATAAAGTCACTAATGCCATAAACGAAACAGCATCTTTACCAGGTAATTTATAAACGATTAAAGGAAATCATCCCTCTACGGGAACATAGTTAAGAAGAAACCACTGCCAAACAAGAGAAAGCGTTTGTCAGCGGGCACATTTCATGCACTTTCTGCTTTCGGGCATCAGTACTATGCGCCCCGGCTGTATAGGGCCATGGCATTGAGCACAAATACCAAAGTCATCGTCATTAAGACGTTCAAGCGCTTCGTGTAGTTTACCGAGTTTAGCTTCTGACTGACGCAGGGCGGCATCATTAACACTTTTATTATTGATTGCATCCATGCGGCTTACACGTCCAATGGCATCGTCAGGGGCTATGGCCTGT
>JAKSBD010000032.1 GCA_022361295.1 Bacteroidales bacterium | reverse complement strand
CATTTCTTCAGTCGATTGAAAGGTTATCAACAATCAAGTTCATCTCTCTATACAAGGGAATAAGCAATAGTTCAGAATTAAATAAAGAATTACTCCTTTTACCATCCCCTGAAAAATTAACCATTCAATTGAATAATCAACTGTTCTTTAACCGCAAGGGAGTAACTGCACCTATAATTAATTTTCTAAAGGACAAACTCAACTTTGCCAACCCGGATTTTTTTATCAAGAAAAAACAAAATCGTAGTACCTATAAAACCGAGCGCTATTATAATTTCATCGAAGAACATGATGACATTATTAATATTCCGAGAGGGATGACAGGTCGCTTCTTGAAATTTTGTAAACAAGCATCCATCAATTATGACTTTAAGGATAATAGAAATAAACTTCCTACCATAAAGTACAATTGTAACATTGAATTAAGAAGCCATCAGGAAGACGCACTTGTCAATATTGCTAAAAAGGACTTTGGTGTTATTGTAGCCCCTCCAGGAAGTGGCAAGACAGTGATAGGACTTAAGATAATTGCTGACAGAAAACAGCCTTCTCTAATTATAGTCCATCGCAAACAATTAATGGAACAATGGCTTGAGCGTATTGAATCATTTCTGGGAATCCCTTATCATGAAATCGGAAAGATTGGCCAAGGGAAAGCTCAATCAGGCAAACAAATTACCGTTGCAATGATCCAATCCTTATCTAAACACCTGGATAAGCATACTCAATTATGTCATGCGTTTGGAACAATTATCATTGACGAGTGTCATCACATACCAGCTAAGTCATTTAGAAATACGATTGGCAGACTCAACTCTTATTTTCTATATGGACTTACTGCGACGCCATTTAGGAAGCACAATGAAGGTAAACTCATTTTTATTCATCTTGGCGATGTCATTTGTGAAATACAACCTGAGCAAATAGAAAACCATAAACATGCCCAAGTTATTGTTAGAAATACAGAATTTAATGTGCCATATAATCCAAAAACAGATCCATTTGAAACGGTATCGCAAATTTTAACACACGACCTTGCCAGGAATAACCTGATCATTAAAGATATAATCAAGGAGCTTAATAATGGGAATAGAGCTGTTCTTCTCACAGAACGCAAAGAGCATATCAATACACTTAATCAGTTTCTAAAACATCGTTTCGAAACAATTTGCCTTTCTGGTGATGATTCTCAAAAAGATAGAATTAACAAGTGGAATCGTTTAAAAGCAGGCAATTTTCAGGCATTAATTACGACAGGTCAGTTCTTCGGAGAGGGTAGTGACTTGCAGAATGTTTCACGACTTTTTCTGGTTTATCCCTTCTCATTTAAGGGCAAGTTAATTCAATATATGGGACGTGTTCAACGCTCTGAGCACACACCAGTAATATACGATTATCGGGATTACAGAGTTGATTACTTAAATAAACTTTTTCTTAAGAGAAATACCTACTATCGTAAACTGGAGGATCAACATACACTTTTTAACCATACTCATAAAGAGGAAGAAAAGCCAAGTACATATAGCATTCGAAAGCAGATAAAGCTAGATTTTAAAGAACTAGAGTTCAGATATGGAATAGTAGCTTTCAATTATGTCAATAGACAGACTGGCGAATTGATTGAGTTTGAAATTGAAAATGATATCATCAGACCAGAATTCACAATCCTTAAACCATACTTTGCAAAACAGCTTGAACTTAGAAAGGTCACTCTTGACATATATGCTGAATTTGAGAATGATATATTAATCGCTCAAGAGGTACAGTCTACTGATATTGAAAAAATAAATGACGAGCTTATCGAAAGTGTTAAGTTTAGATTTCTTCAGAAAGAAGTTGTTGGAGGCAGACCTAATGATTTTCAAGAAGAAATGCTAGGCTTAAAGAATATCACCAATAACTTATTGCCTGATATTGATGAAGAAGATTTTATTAATGAATTACTAAGCAATCAAGGCACCAAACATGAGAAACAAATAAAATTCCTACTCAAGCGTCATCAAGGCCAAATCTTAAAAATCCGTTTTGTTTTAAGTCCTTTTGCTTTTGTATTTTTACTTGAAGGTGAAGAGCAATATCATATTGTACTTGAAACCTTAGATACCGAAGAGGCTACCTATCTGTGGCATATTGATAAAAATAATTTGCACGACCAGCTAAAAACTATCGATAACGACTTATCAATTATTAGAAACAAAGGTCGACAGTTCTTTATTCATAATGCACCTACAAATTTTAGCCGCATTGTGCATGATTACAATGAAGAAAACAAGGGGTATTTTATGTGGAAGAGTATGCTAGAGGAAACACTAATATAAGGTTACCTGCTGCAATCAAGCGTTGATTCTAAAATACGGGTATGTTTAAATTGCACTCATTCCCATTCCCATTCCGCTATCAATTCACTAT
>JAKSBD010000644.1 GCA_022361295.1 Bacteroidales bacterium | reverse complement strand
TACTAGTCAAGCTAATATTTCAGTGCTTTTCAGTGTTTTGATGGTTGAATTTTTTTCATTAACCATAGAAATCACATAATTACACAGAAGTTACTAGTCAAGCTAATATTTCAGTGCTTTTCAGTGTCTTCAGTGGTTGAATTCTTTTCATTAACCACAGAATTGCACAGTAGAATGATAGTAAATCCATACAATTTCATAATTATTAAACAGGCTTTAATTCAAGTGATGTATCTTTACGAAAAAGATTAACAAATGGCAAAACAAGACTGGAAACCTGGAAATATGATATATCCGTTGCCTGCTGTGATGGTAACAGTTGGTAATTCACCCGAAAACTATAATATTATCACCATAGCCTGGACAGGCACTATCTGCTCCGATCCGCCAATGTGCTATATTTCTGTGCGTAAAGGGCGGCATTCTTATCAGACTTTAAAAGAAACCGGTGAGTTTGTGATAAATCTGACAACCAAAGATCTGGCTTATGCTACAGATTGGTGCGGTGTACGCTCCGGTCGTCAATACAATAAGTTTGAAGAGATGCACCTGACACCCGGTAAAGCCTCGGTGGTTAATGCCCCAATTATTGAAGAATCGCCTATTAACATAGAGTGTAAAGTAACCGAAATAAAGGAGTTGGGAACGCATGATATGTTTATGGCTGAGGTAGTTAATGTTAAAGCAGATGAAAAGTATATTGATGAAACAACCGGCGCGTTCAGCCTTCAAAAAGCAAAACCTATTTGTTACTCACATGGTCATTATTTTGAGGTAGGAAAGAAGATAGGTAAGTTTGGTTATGCCGTTGAGAAAAAGAAGAAGAGAAGACGAACAAGCAGAAAAAAGTAATAAACTGAGTCCGATTTAAATTTCACACCTCAGGTTAATAAAAAACCCGGCCAACAAGCCGGGTTTTAATTTATGATTGACGTTCTATATTAGTCAATAGTTTCGTTTTCTCTCTTTACTTTACCTCCGGTGTTTTCCTTCTTCTCAATTTTAGCAGGATCACCTTTGTAATATACTACTCCTCCCGATCCGGCTGTTCCGCCCAGGCGCTCATTAGCTGTAACTTCAACAACACTTCCCAGAGTTGCTTTAGCATATGTTTCATTGCTTTCGAGATTAAAAGCAAGGTATTTACCTCCTGTTCCAATGCTCACTTCCTGGTATTTGGTTTTACCTTCTATCTCAATCTTACAGGTCGAGCCGTTTACTTCCAGGTTGTTTACATCAACATCTAACAACAGGTTGGCTTCAGTACCGGCACGCAGTTTTAACGATTCGGCATAAATGGTGTTATCCGCATCAATAGTAGCGCCTGATCCCGCTTCAATTTCCCTTAAGCGTCTGTAGGTAACATAAACCTGCACATGCACATCTTTGTAAATCTTGGTTTTCATTTTAACCGTTAGTTTACGGTTTTTAACCTCGGTTATTACATCTGTCACTTCTCCATTCTTGATATGAACATCAACTTGTTCCTTATCACCTTCAATAAGCGTTACATTAATGCCTTTAGAAGCTTTTATCTTATCAAATGAACCAACATTACGAAGTTGTGTATGATCTGGCTCTTGTGCCAGTGAGTTTATTAATAAAGCAAATAAAAGTACGATTGTGCTAGTTAGTTTCATATTCTTTCCTTTTGTGGTTGTGTTACGCAACTTAGAGGCATTGGTTAATGCCAAAAATCTTAAAAATTATTAAACTTCCCGTGTTCCATCAAAAACTATGCAAATAATTCGCGCAGCTCAGTTTCTGACAGATCTTTTATAGGATTATTTGTCGTAATAAAGGTGTCAGCCAACTCATTCTTACGCTCTTGGAGCCTGGCAATTTTTTCTTCAATACTATCGGCTGAGATAAATTTGTATACAAATACGTTCTTCGTTTGCCCTATACGGTGTGCCCTGTTAATGGCCTGTGCCTCGGCAGCAGGGTTCCACCATGGGTTTAGTACAAAGACATAATCTGCCTCAATAAGGTTTAATCCAACACCACCTGCTTTTAGGGATATTAGAAAAACACGACAATCTTCATCATCGGTAAAGCTCTTAATTACTTTTTGCCTATCGCTGGTGGAGCCTGTTAATTTGGCATACTTGATCTTTTGCGTTACCAGATCTTTCTCAATCAACTCCAGATCTTTTACAAATGAAGAGAATATCAAAACTTTATGGTGCTCACTAATGGCATTATTAAGCTTCTGGAATATTTGTTCATATTTACCTGAAGAGCCGGTATAATCTTCATCAACCAAAGCCGGGTGATTGGCAATTTGCCGCAACTTTGTTAATGCTTGTAGTGCCAGAATAGCGTTTTTATTCACGCCTGTTTGTTCAATTGCCTTCATCAGCTCATTTCTTATGCCCGATTTCTCGCGCTCGTAGAATTTCTGCTGATCCTCAGTCATATCGCAAATCAATGTTTGCTCAGTTACGGGAGGAAGGTCTTTGGCTACCATGTCTTTGGTACGACGTAAAATAAAAGGATTAATCAGTTTACGCAGTTTATGTTCTTTATTTTCATCGCGTTTCTTTTCTATGGGACCGGCATAATGATTTTTAAAGAAATTGAGATTTCCCAACAAGCCATTATTTACAAAATTCATCTGGGCCCATAAATCCACCAAAGCATTTTCAATAGGAGTACCTGTCAAAACCAGTTTATTGTTGGCATTTAATTCGGAAACTGCCTGATATATCTTTGATGTTGGGTTTTTAATATTCTGACTTTCATCCAGAATAACATAATGGAACTGGTAATTATTAAGGTATTCAATGTCATTACGCGCAATACCATAACTTGTTAGTACAATATGATAATGCTTGAATATCTTGCCTATTTCCTTTGATTTGGTTCGATTATTCCCGGTATACAGGTATATTTTTAGTTGTGGTGCAAATTTCTTTATCTCGTTGGCCCAGTTATGTACTAAAGAGGTAGGCATCACAATTAAACTGGCTGGCAGAGATGTTTTGTTAAAGCCCTGAACAGAATCAAACATGGATAACTGCCCCTCTTCCTCAATTTCTTCTGTATTGCCCGGCTCCGCAGAGTTGTACTGATTAAGCAGCATGGCAATAGTTTGGATGGTTTTACCCAAGCCCATATCATCGGCCAGTATGCCACCAAATTTATTACTATTAAGCATACGCATCCAGGTATAACCTTCCAGCTGATAAGGACGCAACGTGGCTTCCAGTCCATCCGGAGAATCAAAGTCGATGCTTTTTTGCTGCAATTGAGCCATGCGTTTTTTCCACTCAGGCGATGCATCTTCCAGCTTGTCTTGTTCAAGCAGGTTGTAATGCATCTTATCTAATGTCATTTTACCTTCGTCGGTATTAACAAAGTGCATTAAATCAGTGTACTTGGTAAACCATTCTTCGGGTATGATAAAGATTTGGTTGTCAGGCAATTTGTATTCTCGTTTGCCTCGTAATATATATTGACGAATACTCTGAAAGGGAATCTCAAATTCATCTATTTTAATAATGGCCTTAATATCAAACCAGTCATTTGCTTCCTCGTATTTCATCGACAGCCGGGCCGAACCAGTGTAGTAATTATCTTCCCAGCCATTTTGTATCACTTTTACACCCGCCGCTGTCAGTGCTTTAGCATGAGTGTTCAGCCATTCGATAATGTCATGTAGTCCAATGCTTTCATTATCAGGATGAGTGGGTTTATATTGTGAATCACTGACGCTCTTCAGTCCAAGTTCTTTAAATTGAGACACAATGTTATTTTCTTCATCGGTATGACGACGAAAACGGTCAAAGATATGATGACCTTTCATGGTTCGATGATTCACAAAAACAGTAGAACGCGTACCGGCCAGATATTCGCGGTTATCGTATCTGAACTTAAGGGTGAGAATGGCCTGTTGTGACAAATCCTTCTCTAAGAGCAGTATGGGTATTAGCTTTACTTCTTTGTTGTTGATAAAAAAGCCATCAGCTTTTACAGGATAGTCACGAATGCAGTTCTCCACAAAGGTTGACATATAGGTATCAACGCTTCGAGGTTGTATCAATAAATGATTAACACGCAGAAACGGTTTGAACTTTTTGGCATCAATCTTTTCAAAACGAAATAGTTGGTTGTTAATAAGAAATACAGCAGGTGCAGAGCATAGTTCGATTATCTCCCGATTAGTCATGCCCATTTCGCCCTTATCAGTTTTGATTTTGAGTGTATATTTTAATCCAATTTTTTCGAGAGTGAAGTCAAATAATGGCTCATGAAATAAGGTTTGCACCCTAATACGATCCGTTTCATACATATGGCTGTAGTTCGGATTTTTATGGAACACAGGAATATCGGCGAGTGCAATTATTTCCAAGGCCTGCGAAATTTTGCTATCCATTAATGGGCGTATATGATCCTGCGTAAACTGCTCTTCCAATTTGTCGAAGAATAGCTTTAAATTCTTTTGCTTGGAAAACCGTTTAAAAATGCTTTGTTCATTAATGGAGTTGAGCAACTTAACAACTTCAATGTGTGCCTTTGAAAATTCGAAACGATTGTTATCAAGGTGCTCAATCGTTGCCTGTTCAACTAATTTCAATACACCGTTTTCATCAGTCTGCGCATAAAAGGGGATTAATGTAAATCCAATGTTGCGCTTCTCAGAGATAACCGTGATAAACTGCTCCATAACTTTGCAATAATTCTTTTTAAGTGTTTGATTATTTTAAACGAACCAACAAAGATAGCATCATTCTGTTTTGTGCAAATGGGGTAGGAGAAATAGTTTGCAGAAATTGTTCAATCACCAAGCTGTCAATCAAATCGAAGTGCCGGAGGCGAAGGGGAGACAAAAGCTAAATAAAAGCATAGCCCCCTCAGTCCTTCGGACAGCTCCCCATGTGGAGCATTGATTTACAGCTTTAATATGTATAATTATTAAATAGCCAAGCTGTTAATCAAATCTTCCCCTTGGGGAAGTGCTGAAAGCGAAGGGGGAGATAAAATATACCACAAAAAAAGGCCAGCAAAACGCTGACCTTTCTAATATTTCATGTGTCTAAATTTATTTTTCAATGGTCACATGGAACTCACATATAAATTTATTATTCACCAGATTAACACTTTCAGTGATGTTCATGAATACTTCGTATTTCATCCTCCTGTGTGTCAATTTGGATAATCAAATTTTCATGTTCGTTTCATATGTAACTATTACATTTCTTCAAGCATATCTAACTTTTTATTTAAAAGCTTGATGTTACGACGCCCAGTTTCAATTTTATGCTGGAAATCGCGAACCAAGGCATCGGACTTTTTCGATTTGGCAAAGAACCCAATGTTGTTTTCCCAAACGGTAATGTCGTTCTCGATTTGCTTTAGCTTGTTAATGATTTTATTACGTTCCTGTGTTAATTTATCATTAGCATGCTCTGTTTTATAGCTTTCAATCTTGTTTCTGAATTTCTCAACGTTCTTTTCAAATTCATTGAGATTCAGGTTATCGAAGTAGTGGTTAATGTGTGAACGAAACTCCTGGTTAACACGATCTTTTTCCTTAATAGGCACATGACCAATCTCGTTCCAGCGATGCTGGTAGGCTTGTAACTTCTGGAAGTTTTCTTCAGCATCTTCGCTTGGTTCAAAGTTTTTCACTTCTTCGATCAACGCAACTTTCAGCTTCAGGTTTTCGTCCTGTGACTCATCCTTCTTGCTAAAGAACTTATTCTTATGCTCAAAGAAAGCGTCACAAGCAGTGCGGAAACGCTTCCAGATTGCATCACTTTGTTTGCGAGGCACAGGACCAATTTCCTTCCACTTCTTCTGAATCTTAATATATTCATCAGTGGTACGTTTCCAGTCGGTACTGTCTTTCATGCTCTCAGCCTGAATACATAAATCAGTCTTTAATTGCAGATTATGTGCCTGTTCAGACTTATATGACTTGAAGAACTGACGTTTGTTATTAAAAAAGGTGTCACAAGCAGAACGGAAACGCTCATAAATCTTGTTATTATCCTTTTTGGGTGCAAAACCAATGGTTTTCCAAATAGTTTGCAATTCAATCAGTTCTTTACTTTTGGCTTCCCATTCTTTAGGAGAGTGTAGTTCTAAAGCAGATAAGGATTCAGCTTTTTCGCACAATTCAGTCTTAGCTTCCAGATTCTTCTGTAGCTGGTCTTTCAAGCCTTCGAAATACTCCTGATGGCGCTTATTAATATTTGAAGTGGCTTCTTTAAAACGCGCCCATAATTCTTCTTTTTGCTCACGGGGTACAGGCCCTATTTCACGCCATTGCTCATGGTACTTCTGAAGCGTCTTGAACGCTTTAACAATGGTCGGTTCTAATAATAGTTTTTCGGCTTTTTCGCATAAATCAACTTTGGCTTCCATGTTCTTTTTCAAGTCCAGGTCGCGCAATTCTTTATTGATTTTAATGTAGCTGTAAAAACTTTCAATTGTATGGTTGTAGGTTTCCCAAAGGTCATGAACACGATTTTGTGGTATCACGCCAATGTTACGCCATTTTTCTTGTAGCTCTCTGAAGTGCTGGAAGGTTTCGTTTAAGGATTCCTGTCCGTTTATTAATTCTTTTATACCTTCAATAACGTCTAACTTGGCTTGCAGGTTGCCAGCCTTTTCTTCTTCAAGGCGTTTGTTAAACTCAGCACGACGTTCTTTAAATTCTTTTAAATAGCCTTTTAAGTCAACTTCATTAGTGTCTAAAGGAGCAGTGAAATCTTCTTCTTTTTCTCCTGATTCAATAAATTTGCGTTTTAAGTCTTCAACTTCGGCTGCATGTTTTTTGTAAAAGGCTGATTTAATAGCTTCAACTTCCTCTTTAATATTCTCAACCGGAAAATCTTTCAACACATACTTTAGGCGCTTCACCAAATCTTCTTTGGTCAGCATAATATGGTCAACCGGTTCCAGTTCAGTTTTCTTTTCCTCAGTTGCGGTAGTTTCAGCAATTTCTTCAGATGATGATTCAACAGTTTGGTTTTCTTCGGCGGTAGTTTCATCCGCAGGAGTAGGCACCTCGTTTTCAGGTGTGTTGCTTGCAGGCGTATTTTCAGCTTGATTGTCTGAATTCAAACCATCGTTTTCTGTTGGTTTGTTTAGGTCTTGTGCTTCCATAAGCTTTGAGTTCGTTTACACTGCCAGGTCAATAAATACCTTAGCATGAAATTATTTTATACGAATATATTGTAAATCGTGCAATAGGCAAATTTTTATGCTTAAAAAGACGTGAATACTGCTTAATGCATTGTCATTTATGGCTTCTTGCCCAATGTGTGTTGGAGTAATTATAATAGTAAGCTCTGTAAGACTATGAACACCATTTCGTTTTTAATCATTAAAGTGTAAAATTAAAACCGTTAAATACAATTACTTAGCTGCACAAAAGGTGAGGTTGAAATCATTTAGGGGTATAAGGCTTAAAAGGATTTATATAAAAGGGAGTAATGTTTCTTCTAACTTGACTTTGGGAATTTGTGCTAAAATAAATCCGTTAAGAAGAAAGCAGTGTATATAATTATTGAGTAGGATGATAGATGCCCGGCCTTTGCTTCACTGCGATACTGCAATGATAGCTAACGTGTTTTTAATTATCTTTGCACAAAATTGAAAAATAATCATGCGCATAGATATTTTAACCTTATTTCCTGAAATGTTTGAAGGTCCTTTAACACAGTCGATAATGAAACGTGCAGTCGATAAAGGACTTGTTGAGATGCATTTTCACGATATACGTGATTACACATTAGATAAGCATAAAAAGGTGGATGACTATGCTTTTGGAGGAGGTGCCGGCATGGTAATGACCATTCAGCCTATAGCCGATTTAATTGATAAGTTAAAGGCTGAGCGCCATTACGATCATATTATTTACATGACACCAGATGGACAGCGCTTTGAGCAGCGTATTGCCAATACGCTTTCTTTAAGTGAAAACATTATAATATTATGTGGTCACTACAAAGGTGTTGATCAACGAATCAGAGATCATTACGTAACCATGGAAATATCCATTGGAGATTATGTATTGACAGGAGGGGAGCTGGCAGCAGCCGTTGTATCTGATGCTATTATCAGGTTAATACCAGGTGTTATGTCAGATGAAACATCAGCGCTAACAGATAGCTTTCAGGATGATCTGCTATCGCCACCGGTTTATACACGCCCGGCCGATTACAATGGGTGGAAAGTGCCCGATGTGCTGTTAAGCGGTAACCAGGCTAAGATTGATGAATGGCGTGAGCAGAAAGCATATGAACGTACCAAAAAGATCCGGCCTGATTTATTGGAAGAGTAAATGCAAGCAAACGTTTTAGTATTAATCTGAGGTCGGTATTTAATGTCAAAAACTGGTGATTAATAGTTCCTTCTGTTTCGATCTTAAAACAAATTATCGATTATTGATAGACATTTCAGTGATTGGTTACTATTAATTGTTTGTGCAGGTTATATACTTGCATTGGTATTTCATATTTTAGAAAAACTCTTTTATCCCGGTTAAAATGCTCTGTGCTGCATATGAAGCTAGGATAAGTCCCATTACTTTACTTATCACTATAATTCCCGATTCACCAATTCTCTTTTGAATAAAACTAGAGGCAAGTAATAATATGCAGGTGAAGACGATAACTATTAAAAGCATTAAGATGGTTGTTAGCTGTTCAGTGAGTGTATACAGATGATTATCTGTTAGTAAAACAACAGCCATGATTGCTCCAGGAGAGGCAATTGAAGGAACCGCGACCGGAAAAATGGTAACTTTTTTGTAATCTTTGATAAGGTGCTTTTCTGATTCAGGTTTACCCTCACCAAATATCATTGTTAGTGCAAAAAGAAAGAGAATAACGCCACCTGAAATTTGAAATGCTTCAAGGGTAATGTCCATTCCTTCGAGTATGATCTGCCCAACTACAATGAAAAACAATAACACAAGAAAAGCGATAATTGATGCGTTTATAGCAATTTTCTTCTTGTGTGTTTTGTCAAAATTCTTGGTTGCCTCAAGGTATACAGGAATTGAACCCAATGGGTCTATTACGGCAAAAATGAGCAAAATGGCATTAATTAACTCTTTCATATCATTCAGTTATTTGTACTCCTCTTGTGGTGAATGAGATACCTTGCTGGCCGTATGTCGAAATCATGACTGCCTCAAATAAAGGTGGGTTTATACCATCTTTACACAACCAGTCAAAAACAAAATTAGCTCCGGAACCGCCTTCAATATCTTGTTCTTTAATAACAACTTCAATTGTTTCCAGGGGGCTCAGATAAACAGGTTTATTTATGTATTGCCTGATGTTTTCACCGACAGTGTTAAAATAATCTGCTTTTAAAATAAAAACTGAATCGGTAGTAGATATATTACGCATACTAACAGTAATAGTAAGATCAAATGTTCTGGCTTCATGAATATGGTATATATGAGAGTATACAGGCAAATATGTTTTCCCATGTGAATAGTTAGTATAGTTCTCGATATTAACCTCCTTGCTTTTCCAGTCTGCTTGCTTAATCGGATACTTCTCGGCCTTATCATTGTTGCATCCAATAATGACAAAAGCCATAAATATTAATGTTAATGTATATCGCATTGTGTTTTTGTTAATTATCTGCTTATAAATTTACAATAAAATTTGACGACTTCTTATTTAAACTACCTCGTGCATATACCACTCAAGTTTGACCCATGTACAATAAACAACACTATTGACCCAGCTCTACATAAAATCTTTAATTTAGACAAGATCCGAAGGTGAAAGGGGGAATTCATCATCACATATTGTTAACAGCAGACCGAAGGCCTGTATAATGAATAATCAGGAGTGGCGTAAGTTGCAGATATTTAAAACATTTGTACATTTCAGTTATCTCTCTAAAACCAACGATAGTACCATCAATAAATTACGATTAGAAGTTGGGGGTGCTCTTCACGCTAAAGTACATCTTGAAACATAAACACCATTAAATAGTTACATATGTGAAATGAAACGTCTTTATGCCTTATTGACTTAGTGGTTAACTATAAAAAAGAATCGTATCAATTATGACTAAAAATAAATCAAAGCAAATAATTAGAATGGTATTGTTGATTGGAACAGTAGTATCGATGTTTTTCGTACCATGGATTTTGGTTAAAGCCTGGATACTGCCGTTGCCAGCTTCGGTTCAGGAGCAGTTGGATGAAGCTGTAAGTCATGGATTTGACGGAATAATTGTCTATATAGACCAAAGCGGTAAACCACCACAGT
>JAKSBD010000033.1 GCA_022361295.1 Bacteroidales bacterium | reverse complement strand
TGTCGGACCAGACAGCTTTTTCTACCATACGGCCAAAACTGTCATAGGTCATTTCTTCATAATCGCCGCTACTGTAAAGTATTTTGGCAGGATTTCCTGTCGGATGAAGCTGAATAAACTGATTTTTGCCCTCAGCATCTGTTATACATACATGATAGTTCGGGTCTCCGGGGATCAGGCCAAAATCACTCTTAACATCAGAATATTGAATTGTTGTCACAGCGGTTTCATCAGGATCAAGATAATCGCCATTACCGGTTAAATCTTCGATATACTCTATTGTACTTTCAATTCTCTGACGGCTGTCATAGCTCATCTCCTTGCCGGCAAGAAGTGTCTCATCGTAATCGTAGCTTAGAACCTGTGTTACCTTACCGTTACTATCATATTCTATAGCCTGCTTAACGATTGCATTTGCTTTAGTAGCTTCAACATCGAGGGCAACATCAAACAATAATACCGGTTCTACCGGATGATACTCGGCTGCTTTTCGGTTAGCATTATCGTAATCAGTAAAGATAACATTACCTGCCGGGTCAACCATATAAATCTGGTTACCCACAGCATCATAACCATACTCTATTACTTGCGCGGTAGATGTGTCGTTCGGGTCAAGGTAGTTTTTCAGCTTTATCAGGCGGTCAAGTCTGTCATATGAAAAAGTTGAATATTTCTCCAGTTCTCTGCTGTATGTATACTCATCTGCGGCTTCATTATAGTTACAACTGACCTTATACACTTTTTCACTTTTTTTCTGACCGGAAGCATAATATTCAAAACTTTCATGTTTACATATTTTTGAAGGTTCATTTACATTAAAATTGTAAAAGAAAGCATTATTATTATCAATGCCTGTATTCAGATCAAATAATGCTGAAGAGCCGCTGTATTTTTCCATAACCCTGTCATTGCAATCAAGAGAACTGTAGACAAAGCTGCCGGGTTCCTGGATATTCCGATGATTATTGTGTTTTAAATAAACAGCGCCTCCCGGTCTGTTATTCCATGCAAACTGTGCCGGTCCCATATCTGCGGGTATGTATGGTGTGCCATAACCAAGCATCCAGATATCATTTACATCCCAGGAATAATCAACGGTTTTGTTTGAATAAGGAGCATAATAAATATATTCACCGTTATGAGCGTAATTGCTGCTATAAAACGGCTCACTGTCATTTGGAGACATCCAGCAGTTTATATGTCCTCCTTTATCATCAACGGTATAAAGGGGTTGACCTTTTTCCGTAAATGAATATTGTCCGGTTAGAGATTGATAACCATTCTGATTTTCTTCCAGTGATTGGTCAGGGTAGGTCGAAAGATTGAAGTCGGTTCTGGATATTGCAGTTTCGTCAAAATAAATGCGATTCTCTACTGTATAATAACTGCCGTAATCATATCGGATTACTTTACCTAAAGGATCAGCTTCCAGGAGTTTCCGGCCATAACTATTAAATAGAAATCTTTGCTGCGGATTGCCGGTTGGCGGTGTTTGTGAAACACCCTGCCAGATTTTCTCCATAAAACCGTGACTGTCGTACTGAATATAAGTAATGTTACTTTCGGGATCGGTAATTGTTTCAGGTTGACCAAAATTATTATAAGTGTATTCTGCGATAGCCCATAAATCTGAATCCTGGTCTAACAACTGCATTTGTTTTATCAAATACACGTTATCTTTTGGATCAGGTGAAACTGTTCCATTAGCCAAACCATATATCCATTGTTTTTCAACTTTGCCGCTGGAAGGAATGACCATTTCTCCGTCATCATCATCAGTACAATAATTTTGCCAGGTAGTTTCCCTTGTTCTGAAATTATAAACAGGATGATATTCATAAACAGTTGCTGTATAGTCTTTTGCGTTAATATAGCGCTTCTGCAGGATGACATTTCCACGTTCGTCATAGCAGCGCTGAATTAATCTTTTGCTGTCATAAGTTTTGTTATCTTTTTCATTCTGATCTCCATCATCATCCATACATATTCTTATTGTAGTTGGGTATGATGGAAATCTTTCATTCTGGTATTCATAAAAATAGTCTGCTACACCGGAAATGTCATTGTACAATGATTTTTCATGCCGGTTATACCTGGCTTCAAAATCATTCATATTACCAAGTTTATTATATGTCCAGTAGCTGAGCATAAAATTATCAGGGTTGCATGCCAGATCTGCGATCTGTTCGTAATCTTGTGTATCAAAATCCTGGTTTATAAGATAATGAGTTGTTATCTGATTTAATGGAATGCCGATATCATTCAGCTTTGAAGTAACCTTTTTAAATATTTGACCCCTGATAGAAAAATCCTGAATTTTGTGACTGATTCCATCATCATTTGTCTCAATATAAGTATCGATAGAATACTTTGCCATATTTTCAGGGATATATCCTGTTGTAATGTCGGAGTTGTACCCTAGTCCGTATCTGGCTGCGATGTATTCTCCCTTATCATTATATTCGATGAATGTGTTGTACTGCCATCCTGAGTAATGACGAACATTCTTTTCGATTAAATACAAATTACCATCATCACTACCGTCAACAGTTGAATAAATATATTCAGTATCATCTGCTCCGCGGTAAGCCGTAACAAGTGTTAGAAATTGCCAGTTAATTCCATACCCGCGTGTTTCCTCAGCTAACAACGTCTCTCCTGCAAATAATCCGGCTTCAGCAGAAAGATAAAATGGATATTCTTTCCCTTGAACGGTTAACAAGTTAAACTTAATGCCCGCATTTGTGCGATTATTAGTGATTTGCTTAACGCAGATATTATTTTCATCCCATATATAGTTCAGGGCATTACCAAAACGGTCCTGCACAGTTTTTACACCACCTGCTGCCTTCCAGTTGGTCGATCCTCCAGCAGGGGCATTTGGATCATAAACAGTATTTGGGTCAAAATACATTTCCATTCCATCTAAAGAATGATAAACATATTCTAAATTTTCCATATCATTATTTTTATGGCTGCGAAGAATATAATCATTTCCTTTGTCTGACGGA
>JAKSBD010000034.1 GCA_022361295.1 Bacteroidales bacterium | reverse complement strand
AGGATGACTCAGTAGCTCAGCTGGTAGAGCAACGCCCTTTTAAGGCGTGGGTCCAGGGTTCGAATCCCTGCTGAGTCACCAAATTTTAAAACCTTTCACAAGGTTTGTCATTTGAAAACCGACAAATGTCGGTATAAGGATGACTCAGTAGCTCAGCTGGTAGAGCAACGCCCTTTTAAGGCGTGGGTCCAGGGTTCGAATCCCTGCTGAGTCACCAACATTAAAGCTTCGATTATTCGAAGCTTTTTTTGTTTATAGTAATATCAAGCTATCCATGTAACGTTTCATGTCTTTTATAGAGCTCTTCCGTTCGTACTATCACTCCTGGTAGTTCTCCTCTGCCAAGCCGGTTTCCGGCTACTGTTCTGTTCAATTTCATAATTTCTGTTTTACTAATTTGCACCTAAAGCTTTTGACAAACATACAAGCTCAAAAAGAACGAGTCAATGACAGTGCATGCATTGTAATTTGAAAAACAGCCAATTAGCTTATATCCTGACAACTAAATACTTTTCGCATTAAAAACATAATACGTTACACGTTAGCAAAAGCACACTTTTTCATGAAAAACGATCAAAATGTGCTTAAAAACGTCGTTTTTTGGGGTGTATTTGACCCAAATCCGAGTCTGAATCGACCCCGCTTCGGCTTTTTATCGGCGATTGTTCGGCTACGCGCATAGCCGAACAATTGCCGAAGAGTTTCCGAAGAGTTTCCGAAGAAATATCGAATCGGGGTCGAGGTTGTCCCGAAGGTGATACAAAGCCGAGTGCTAGAATTGCCGAAGAAATTACATTGAAATGATTTTACAATTGTTAGTTCTTACGAACAACATCCAAGTCTTTTTTCCCAAACATGGCTAAAATGGCTTTTAAGCCTGAAAAGAGTCAATAGCCCCTCTGGTTTAATTCTAATTTATAGCTAATAATAAGACCCAACTTTGGTGCTTGATCCCTTTTTACTCGAATATTAATAATATTTAATTCATAATTTCACCAATATTTATTCAATCATCATTGAACGAACTTCGAAGGAACATTGAAGGAACATTGAAGGAACATTGAAGGAACTATGAACTCTTTTGGTTCAGATCCCATGTAATTATTGAGGCTTTATGTCCAATCCTGGAATTACGAACAGGTACAATATTGGTCAAAATATTTCAGATCCGTTTTTACGACAACCGCAAACATTTCGAAACACTAATCTTTGTTAAAGACTGTAAAAGCTTGCTTTATTGGTACAGCTATTGTTTTAATCCCAGTATATATTAACCTTTAAAATAATAAGCCATGATACTAGTTAAATTTTTCCTTGTAGCTGTTGTAACCATAGTTAGTGCAGCCATTTTACTGGCAGTTGTTGATACAGTTAGTCAGTTAAGACAGTAATTCCTTTATAGTTTCCTATACACCATTCGCCGCCATTGATTTATTTCATTGGCGGCGTTTCTTTTCTATCTGAACCTAACCCTTGAAAGTAAAGGGCAGGATCTTTATCTGCTCCATTCTTTATTTAGGATCGCATAGATCAAATCATCGACCCATTTGCCATCAATAAGTATGCTTTCTTTAAAATGCGCTTCTTTTCTAAAACCTAAGCGCTCAAGCATGGCAATTGATTTTAAATTTTGAGGATCAACGGAGCCTATGATACGATGCTTGTTAAGCGTTTTGAATAAATAATCCACTACCGATCTGAGTGCTTCAACTGCAAAACCGTTCCCCTGTCTGTTTCTAGCTAATGTACAACCTAGTTCTGCCTGATTATCATCAATAAAGTGAATACCTAAATCGCCTATTATCTCTGATGTTCCGTTTTCTATAATAACAAATTGAAACCAGGTACCGGCTTGATTGATTTTTGAAGAAACCTTGTTCAAAAACTCATCAACATCATTGATTGTTTGAGGAATCCATCTCTGGTATTTATTTGTATCAGCATCTGAACGATAGTTGAATACTGCCTTTGCATCTTTGGCACTTACAGGCCGCAGAGTGAGTCTTTCTGTTCTTAATTCTATTTTTTTATTCATTTGTTAAGCAATCAATTAATCATTTAATAATGACAGAAAGTTTGATTAACCATGTAATCCATCATTTTTGAGTTAATAAATATACTAAGCTGTATTACCGATTGCAATCAATAGTCATTTTTAGGTTCAATTGCACATCTTCAACCATTTATCCGGTTTAAAGCCCTTATTGTTTTCGGCCAGTTGGCGTAACTGTATCTCGATCGTTTAAGCATCAACAACCCATGACATAAACATAGTATAACGCAACAAACTAGCCAGTTAACTCGTTAGAAAATTAAATAGACCCATCTCAATATCCGTTTTTATAAAAAAATCTGTCATGAGAAAAACACACCAACTACTAACATTACTTATCAGCCTGCTTTTTATCGCTCACCTAATTAATGCTCAAAGCATTGTTAGCTCTGTTGAAAAAGATTACCCTGGTATACACACTGTTGTAATCAATGGTTTTTACAGCCAGGTCGAAGTCATTGGCACCAGCACTTCAACTGCGCATCTTAAAGCCAATATCTCTTCATCTCTTCACCCCTATCTTAACATTCATCATAAGAGTGAAAATGGAACTCTGACCATAACGGTTGATCAGCCAAAATCAAATCCAGACAACACCAAAGGGCTTATTGCACTATCAGTTCCTTCGCGTGCGAATATAGTTGTTAAAAACACCAACGGTCAGGTATTATTGCAGAACCTGACAGGCACCAGGCAATCGATCAACACCACTTTGGGGAAAATTCATCTTGAAAATATTTCTGCCGCAGTGGACATCGAAACTGTATCAGGAGATGTTACAGCAGCAGGATTGAAAGGTCAACTGGAGTTATCAGCACAACTGGGGAACCATATATTCAGGCGTTGTAGCGGAGAAGCTTCTATCAATACAGGAAGAGGACATGTTACAATCAGTGATTTCAATGGGCCGCTTAAGATCCAAACCTCCAGTGGTCGCCAAACAATTAAAATGATGAATGGAAACATTGATTTGATATCAAAAGAGGGTGATCTGACCATAAACAATATTAAGGGAAATATCAATGCTGAATCAACATCGGGACAGGTTAATATTGAGCAGGCCTCTGGTACTATATCTATTAATACAGTTGCCGGCAGTCAGACAGGAAAATCAGTAAGGTTAACAGGTCATTCAACATTCACCTCCTTATCGGGTAACATTTATTTCCAATTAACAAATACCAGGAACGAACTTAGTTTTCTGATGAAATCAAAATCGGGAATATTAAAGGCCTATTCTAATACAGTGAAAAGAAATTTAACGCTTGGTACAGGTCCAATTAAAATTAATAGTCAAACGGCATCGGGTAATCAAACATTCTATTAACCCTCAGTTCGACATTAAATTCCGGTCTCAGGATAATAAATATAATTGGATAACAATGCCTCGAAGTTCGAGGCATTGTCCCATTCGTAAGAAATAGATATATCTTCTAAAAAAAGCACTCTGCCACTAACATTGTTGCAGAGTGCTTTTTTAAAATCCTTATGTTAGCCTCACTTATTGGTGTATCAGTTATTGCTGTTTCCACCCCCCTCCCAGGGCTTTATACAAATACACCATTGACAATAGCTCATCGCGCTTGGAATTATTCAACTGTATTTCGGCATCCAACAGACTACGTTGAGCATCTAACAAGTCAATATAGTTAATTACCCCATTGAGGTATTGTAATTTGGCCAGTTTCTGATAGTTGCGCGATGCAGCTTCCAGGTTTGATTGTGCAGTATAAACTTCTTGTGCTTTCCGCAGGGTCATTATTGCAGCATTGGTTTCCTGAAAAGCCACCAGAACGGTTTGCTGGTAGGCATAGATTTGCTGCTCAAGCAAGGCCTCTGAGACTTTTTGTTTGGCCTTTAATTTACCTCCCTGAAAGATAGGTGCCAATATATCTCCGGCTATAAACCAATACGGCGATTTTAACAACTCTCCTAAGTCATCGTTCTCCCGACCAAAGCTTGAGGTAAGCGAAAAACGAGGAAAACGGTCGGTAGTGGCCACCCCTACCTGAGCATTGGCAGCAATAAGCTCCTGCTCAGCCTTTCGAATATCCGGACGACGCTCCAATAGCTGGGCTGGTAATCCGGCCGGCAGTTGCTCAGGCATTTCCTGCTCATCTAATCCTTTCCAGTCATCTATTTCACTTTTATAAGTACCCAATAACAAGGCCAGGGAATTTTGCGTCAACCTGATTTTACGCTCAAGTGCCGGCAACAATGTCATTGTCTTAGCCAATTCCACTTCAGCTTGTTGCACTGATGTTTCAGATGTCAAGCCCCCTTTAAATCGTTTATTGGCAAAACTTACACCTTCCTCACGGGCCTTCAGCGTCTGTTTGATGATATCCAGCTCATCATACTGAGCAATCAGGATAAAATAGGTTTCAGCCACTTCGGCAACAATCGTCATCTGCAAAGCACGCTGTCCTTCTTGTGTAGCTAAATATTCTGCAATAGCAGCTTCGCGCCCCCATCGAATATTGCCCCATAAATCAAGCTCCCAGCTTAGCGTACCTTTAAGTTCTAATTCGGGTGATATTTCTTCATTACTGCCACCAAAATTCTCCATCTCGCGCTCGGCATGGAAATCACCTTTTAAATGCGGAAACAAGTCAGCTGTAGCAATACGTTTAGCAGCCATATATTGCTTGAGACGAGCCGTGGCAATCAGCATATCTTTATTGTTCTCCAAGGCCTCATGTATTAAACTCTGCAAAATGGTATCGGTATACAACTCCCACCAGGCCATGTCATCAATGGTGCTTGTGTCAATACTCATTTCCTCCAGCTTATTGGGTAAGTTCAATTCGGGACGTGAATATTTTTTACCCACCTTACAGGAGGTATTCAGCACTACCAATGCGATTAACACAAAAACTATTTGAAATAAAGGTTTTAATATATTTCTGTTCATTATCCTCTACTTTAAGCGCTTAGTAATTTTTTCTTTAAGCTTATAGGTTACCACAAAGAAAAATGGTACCAATACTATACCTACTGTAATGGCGACCAACATTCCAAAGAATACGCCGGTACCAATTGAGTGGCGTCCGGCCGATCCTGGTCCTGTTGCCAATACCATTGGCAGCATACCCAACACAAAAGCCAGTGAAGTCATTACAATAGGCCTGAAGCGTAATTTACCCGCTAAAATAGCAGCCTGAATCACATCCATGCCATTATCAACTTCCACTTTGGCAAATTCAACTATTAAAATAGCATTCTTTGCGGCCAGACCAATCAATGTTACAAGTCCAATCTGAAAGTAAATATCGTTTTCCAATCCTGTTACCCATATACCTGTAAATGCACCTAAAGCTGCTATTGGCAATGATAACAAAACTGCCACCGGCACCAGCCAACTCTCATATTGAGCCGCCAGAAACAAGAAGACGAAAAGAAAAACCAAGCCCATAATCATACCTGTTTGTCCTCCAGCCTGCTTTTCCTGATAGGATAAACCACTCCAATCAAGACCTATATTATCGGGCAAATGATTCTCAACCAACTCTTCCATTACTTCCATGGCTTCGCCCGAGCTATAACCACTGGCCGGCACACCTCTGATAATTGCTGATGAAAACATATTAAAGCGCTTGATATTACCCGGTCCGGTTGTATAACTGGTGCTTCCCAAAGCTGTTAATGGCACCATGGCACCATCGGCTCCTTTTACAAAAAATAATCCAAGGGTATTTTGATTGGCCCGATAAGGCGCTTCGGCCTGAATATACACTTTGTAAATACGGTTAAACATATTAAAATCATTCACATACACAGATCCTAAAAAGGCTTTCATGGTTGAAAATACATCGGCCAATGGAATACCCAACAGCTTAACCCTGTCGCGATTAACATCAAAATACAGCTGAGGTATATCAGCCTGCAAAGCTGATGAGATATTATTCAGCTCTTTACGTTGCGATGCATAATGCAATAAGGTATCAGTGGCATCAACCAGATTTTCCCAGGTGGCACCTGACTTAGCCTGCAGCTGCAATTCGAAACCACCCGAGGTACCCAGGCCAGGAATGACTGGTGGCTTATTAAAGAAGAAGCGTGCTTCGGGAATAGCATGTAAATCTTCACGTGCTTTGTCAATCACACTTTGAAGGCTCAACTCATCATCTGTTCGCTCTCCCCATGGTTTTAAGGTAACAGTTAAGTCAGCTCTTGACTGGTTGACTCCAACACGCGGGCTTGTGCCCGAAATACTCTGAACATATTCAACAGCCTCTTGCTGCATAAAGTAATCCACCACTTTGGCAGTTATTACTCTTGTACGTTCCAACGAAGCTCCTTCATTTAATTCAATTTCAACATTAAAGAAACCCTGATCTTCCTCGGGTATAAAAGAAGTCGGTATCACACGACCAAGGATAAAAATAAAGATTAGCGCCATACCAAACCCGGCCAGCATACGCTTAGGATTTCCTACGGCCTTACCCAAAATATTCTGATACTTGCCATTACTGAAATCGAGCCAGCTATTGATTTTTCTGAAAACAATATTTTTCTTACCATCTCCGGGCTTCAGAATAATGGCACACATGGCAGGGCTTAAAGTTAAAGCCACCACCGTTGATATTAATACCGATACAACAATGGTTACCGAAAACTGCCTGTACAACTCACCTGTTATTCCTGACAGGAAACTAACAGGAACAAATACAGCTGCCAACACCAAAGAAGTCGCAACCAAAGCACCCGATAAGTCTTTCATGGCCTTATGAGTTGCCTTGCGTGGCCCAATTTTCTCTTCTTCCATTATGCGCTCCACATTTTCAACCACCACAATGGCATCATCCACCACAATACCAATGGCCAGGATTAATCCCAGGAGTGTGAGCATATTTAATGAAAAGCCCATGGCCATCATAAAGCCAAATGTACCGATTAATGAAATTGGAACAGCAATAACCGGAATGACTGTGGCCCGCCAGTTCTGAAGTGATAAAAACACCACGATAACAACCAGCAACAGGGCCTGAAATAAAGTAATATATACCTCTTTAATCGATTCCTTGATGTAATCAGTCATATCAAAAGGAATCAGGTAATCCAGTCCTTCTGGGAAATTACGGCTGATATCAGCCATGGCTAAACGTATATTTTCTGCTACCTCCACCGCATTGGCTCCGGGCAAAAGATAGATAGCCAGCATGGCCGCATTACCATTGTTAATACCACTCTCCTGGGTATACGACGAAGCCTCTAACGAGACACGTGCCACATCGCGCATGCGAATGATGGTACCATCAGTATTGGCCCGCACCACGATTTGCTCAAACTCGGTAGCCGTCTCCAATCGGCCTTTGGTTGAGATGGGCATTGTTACATCAATGTATTGCATCGGCTGTAAGCCCAGCTCTCCGGCGGCTGACTCGCGGTTCTGATCTTTCAGTGCATCCTGCAAATCTTTTACTGTTAATCCAAAGCTGGCCAGACGATCGGGCATCACCCATATACGCATACCATAATAACGACTACCTCTGTTTGAAACGCGTCCAACACCAGGTATACGTCTTAATACATCCAGCACATTGATGGTTGCAAAGTTACTCAGGTATATCTCGTCAAATTTAGGATCTTCAGAAACCAGGCAGATTGTCATTAACTGACTGGATGACTGCTTCTCCACCTCCAATCCGTTTTGCACTACCTCAGCTGGCAAGCGCGATTCGGCCAGCTTAACACGGTTTTGAATCTCAACAGCTGCTAAATCGGGATCGGTACCAACTTCAAATGTCACATTAACCGATATACTTCCGGAATTGGAACTGCTCGACTCCATATAAATCATACCAGGTGTACCATTCAGCTCCTGTTCGATTGGTGTTGAAACAGCCTGTGAAACAGTTAAGGCACTGGCTCCAGGGTAGGATCCGCTTATTTTAACAACCGGAGGCGTTATTTTAGGATATTGGTCAATGGGCAAAAACATTAGCCCAATAATACCAAGTAATACGATTAGAATAGAAATGACGGACGAAAAGACCGGTCTTTCAATAAAAAATCCTGGTTTCATTAGTTTTGTTTTTTGTCCGTAAATTCATTTGTTGTGGGTTCTACTGCCATCACCCTGACGCCTGGGTTTAGTTTTTGCTGCCCTTCGGTGATTATCTGCTCATTAACTCCCAAGCCCCTTTCAACAACAATACTGTTCCCAATTTCAGGTCCTGTTTCAACAAAACGTTTTTCGGCAATACTGTCAGCGCGCATTACGTAAACAAAACTTCCGCCTTTTTCAATAATCAGTGATTTGCGAGGTACTACTATCGCATCTTCAATTATATCGAGTAAGAACTTAACCTTGGTAAACTGTCCAGGCAATAGCACCTGATTAGGGTTGGCCAACTCTGCCCTAACACCAAAGGTCCCCGTTTTAGGATCAACCTGAGGATCAGCAAAATCTACAACACCTTCAATAGGGTATTCCCGATTATCTGCCAAAGTAACTGTTACGGTAGGCTGCCAAGAGCGCGTACTATCTGTTTCGCCGATAGCAACATTTCTTTCTTTACTTCGCAGATAATCCAGTGCTGTCATTTTAAAGTCAACTAAAACCGTATCACTCTGCACTACTGTTGCCAGCAAAGAATTACTTCCCGGTCCTACCAATGCACCTATATCAACATAACGCTGACTAATATTACCTTTCAATGGTGAGCGTACCGTTGTAAAGTCAAATTCCAATTGATATTGTGCCAGGTCAGCCTCACTCATGGCTACTGCTGCAACTGCACTTTCCTGGGCTGCTTTCGCGTTATCCAGGTCCAACTCACTGGCTGCATTTTCATTAAACAAAGGCTCGATGCGTTTTAAATCACGATTGGCTTTATTAAAAGTGGCAATATCACTCTTAAGCTGAGCCTTCGCTCTATCAAGCCTTGCTTTGTATTGCGACTGATCAATCAAAAACAATACCTCGCCCTGGTTAACACGCTTACCTTCTTCAAACATCATTTGCTGAAGATAGCCCTCAACTCGGGCACGCACTTCCACATAACGGTAGGCACGTATCCGCCCAACATACTCACCATAAAGTTTTACATCATCTTTTTGAACAGGAGATACAACAACAGCAGGATATTGAGGTTTATCCTCTTTTTTGCAGGCTGACAAGCATAGTATAATTACTATCAGCCCAATTAACTTTTGAGTCATAGTTTGTTTAGGTTAATTGATCAACAGCATAAAAGTAACGATTTTAAGAAAAACCATGTCTATTTTCAACCAGGAATACACGATATTGTTATATATTATCAGAGTCCGATTTAAAATTCATATCTGAGATCGAAATTTAATGTCGAACTCAGCTTAATACAATCCATTTTCAGACTACTAATTCTTACGTATTGCATATATGACATTTTGCTACATTTGCTGACAACTCTGTTCATTATATAAATTGCACATATGAAGCGAACATGTAAATTTTAATCTTAAAAATTACACACAGAGTAATGATTAAAATTTCTTGTGAGTTCCATGTGGCAAATGACAATAAATTTTAAACACATGAAAGTTCTTATCTTCTACACCAAAGAATTTGCTTATACCCCTTCACAAAAGAACCTTGATAATGCCCCTGATCCGGGTGAACCTAAAACATTTAACGATTGCCTTCTTGCCTGTATTCAGATTGAAGCATCAGACGAAGAAAAAGGGCTTCGAAGCAGAGAGAAGAAACTGGCCAATCATTTAAAGTGGGCAGCACGAAAAAATAACACCAATCACATTGTACTTCATTCATTTGCACACCTATCAGACTCTAAAGCTTCGGTTGAATTTACACACGAACTGTTTAATGATGCACAAACACGTCTTGAGAATGCAGATTACAAAGTTGCTCAAACGCCTTTTGGGTATTTTCTGGACCTTAAGATTGATGCACCGGGTTTTTCATTGGCGCGAATCTGGGCAGAGCTTTAGGATGTGAGATGTGGGGCCATTCATTCCGAATATTTCCGGATTCATCCTGTTTTTAACAGTCTTGTGTCATTTATTACTATACATTTGTTGACGGAGAGGTGAAAAAAAACAAAACACATGCATCCTTTTAAAAAAGATGCTGTCATTACCA
Organism: Bacteroidales bacterium; assembly: GCA_022361295.1. Lineage (GTDB taxonomy): Bacteria > Bacteroidota > Bacteroidia > Bacteroidales > Marinilabiliaceae > Carboxylicivirga. The sequence continues at coordinate 7,109 of JAKSBD010000034.1, read as the reverse complement.
CAATTAAATTAACCTATACGAATTTCAACCTAAATCTTTTCCATGGATTTAAAACAACGAATGTGGGCAGTTATTGCTCTTTTTTCTCTTGTACTTTCAACATCTATAGCTAAGGAGAAATACACCATTAGCGGTGAAGTTATTGATGCTGAAACAGGAGAAGCGCTTATTGGTGTTACTATTTATACCGCCGATAAAACCACTGGTACAATGACCAATACCTATGGCTTTTATTCATTAACGCTGCCACAAGGCAAACAAACCATTTTATACAGCTTTGTTGGTTACGAAACCCAGCAGCGTCAAGTAAATCTTAATTCGGATCAAAGCATTAAAATTAATCTTAAAACCAACGAAACTGCTTTAAACGAAGTAGTGGTAAGCGCTGAAAAGAAAGATAAAAACATTAGTGCCACACCAATGACAGGTGAAAAACTGGATATGAAAACCATTGATAAGTTGCCAGTTTTATTTGGGGAGCGTGATGTTTTAAAAACTATTCAGCTACTACCAGGTATTAGCACCGTTTCGGAAGGTGGTAATGGTTTTAGTGTGCGAGGGGGTTCCATTGATCAGAACCTTATTTTATTGGATGAGGCACCTGTTTACAGTGCATCTCACCTCATGGGTTTTTTCTCTGTTTTTAATGCTGATGCCATTAAGGGTATGACGGTTTATAAGAGTGGAATCCCTGCCAACTATGGAGGACGCGCTGCCTCTGTGCTGGATATTACGATGCGTGACGGTAATATGAAGAAATTTCAGGGCTCAGGAGGCATTGGCCTTTTGGCTTCGCGCTTAACACTGGAAGGCCCGATCATCGAAGATAAGATGTCGTTTATTGTATCGGGCAGACGCAGCTATGCTGATTTGATGGCTAAAGGTGCTAACCAAATAGATGGTGATACCAAAATGTATTTCTATGACTTAAATGCCAAACTTAACTGGAAAATAAACGATAACAATCGTCTGTTTGTATCCGGCTACTTTGGTAAAGATGATTTTGGATTTGAAGATTTAGGTATGGACTGGGGTAATACAACTGCCACCTTACGCTGGAATCACTTATTCAGCTCACAATTGTTTTCAAATACAACAGCATTGTATAGCGAATATGATTATGGATTTAATTTTGGCGATCGAGGAAGCATGTCATCGGGTATAAAAGATGTTAGCCTGAAACAGGATTTCACCTGGTATGCCAGCCCCCAAAACACCATGAAATATGGTTTGAATGCAACCTACCACACCTTTTATCCAGGCGAGTTTTTGTTTGAAGACAATACCATTTCAGACATTAAAGTCGCTGAAAAGCAAGCACTGGAATCAGCTATCTATATTAGTAACGAGCAAAAAGTGGGTACAAAGTTAACACTTGATTACGGCATAAGAGCATCAATGTTTAACCAGTTTGGCGCTGGAGAAAACGTCACTTACGATGATGATAATAACATTGTTGACAAAGAATATTTCGACAAAGGAGAAATTATGAAGAGTTATTATGGTTTTGAGCCACGTATTGGCATCAACTACCGTATGAATAGTAAAAGCTCTTTTAAAGCCTCCTACAACCGCATGGTTCAGTACCTGCATTTAATGTCCAACAGTACCTCGGGACAGCCAACCGACACGTGGATGCCCAGTTCTTTCAATATTGAACCAACAACTGTTAATCAGTACTCGGTAGGTTTCTTCCGCAACTTTATGGATAACACTTTTGAGTTTTCGGCCGAAACCTATTACAAATCAATGAACAACATTAGTGATTACAAGGATGGAACTCAAGTGATGCTCAACGAGGATATTGAATCGTATGTATTACAGGGTGAAGGCAGAAGTTATGGAATGGAGCTTTACCTTAAAAAGAAATATGGTGCCTTTACCGGTTGGATAAGCTACACACTATCTAACACCGATAATAAAATAGAAGGTATTAATGATGGCGACTGGTATGACTCATCGTACGATAAGACTCATGATGTGTCAATTGTAACCAGTTATCAGTTCACCGACCGTGTTTCGGTATCGGCCAATTGGATATTCTATACTGGTAATGCAGTGACTTTTCCCAGTGGCAAATACGAATTTGACGGTAACCAGGTACCATATTATACTGAACGAAACGGATACCGCATGCCCGATTACCACCGATTGGACCTAAACGTTCACCTTGAAGGAAAAGGCAAAGGCCGTTTTAAATCGAGTTGGGATTTCTCACTCTATAATCTCTACAACCAGGTGAATGCGTATACGATTAATTTCCGTGAAAACGAGAATAATCCAAACGTAACAGAAGCTGTCAAACTAAGTCTATTTGGTATTGTTCCATCAGTTACCTGGAACTTTAAATTCTAAACCACTCATTATGAAACGATATATAATTTTCAAAGCCATGTTTTTCCTATCCTTATCATTATTGTTTGGAGGCTCACTTCAATCATGTGAAGAAGTTATTGATGTGGACCTCAATGATGCTGACCCTAAATTATCAGTCGACGCACAGATAACCCTTGACCAACCGGCTTTAGTACAGTTAAGCTATACAAGCAGCTACTTTTCAGATGAAGAGCCGGAGCACGAAGAAAATGCAATTGTCAACATCAGTGATTCGGATGGTAATAGCGAAAGCTTATCACACATTGGAAACGGACAGTATGTTGGCCAATTACTGCGTGGTCGTGTTGGTCAGGAGTATGAGTTAAGCATTACTGTTGATGACAAAACATACAAGGGCACCAGCAGCATACTAACGCCGACCGAAATACTGAAGCTGGGTTATGAAAAGTTTGATGGTTTTGGAGGCTCTGATGGTGAAGAAGAATATAATGTGGTGATTACCCTGAAAAATAACCCTGACGAGGAAAACTACTACCTGATTAAGTACTTTCTGAACGACGAAGAAAAGGAAGATACTTACAGCGTGTGGTCGCATGAGTATTTTGCCAATGAAGAAACCATAGAATTTACACCTTTGCGCTTTTCATTTACAAAAGAAGATGTTGTAACAATAGTAGCTTATTCAATTGACGAGGGTACTTATGATTATTACTCTGAACTGGATGAAATAGTTGATCAGGAAGGTGGCAGTGGCTCCACGCCTTTTAATCCTGGATCAAACATGGGGAAAGATATTCTGGGTTATTTCAGAGCTTGGTCTTTTGACCAGTCATCCTTCAAGATTGAAGAGGAATAAAAAACAACAGCCAGAAACAAGTATGTTTCTGGCTGCTTATATTTCTTCAGGGTTAGTTTATTTTATTTTTGATTTAATAATAATAACACCGTGTTCCGCTTTATCACCGTAAAGGTCTTCTGCCGCCTTGTCTTTAAGCACGGAAATTGATTCAATATCTTCAGCATCTAACTCTTCTAAAGAGCCATCATATTCCTCTCCATCAAGAATTACATATGGCATTTGTTCCCCTGAGAGTCCCTTTATCCTAACGTTTTCAGCCTTTTCACCACGCCGAACCAACAGGTTACTCACCTCAGGTATATTATGCTTGTCCATTGTGCCATAACCAACGACCACAATTTCTTCTGCGGTTTGGGCGGCCTTTGTCTCAATCATGATAACACCATTCTTTGCATCTTCTCCGTATTTCTCAACAGCTTGTTCTCCCTTTAAAACATTCACTGATTTTATGTCATCAGCATCAATAGTATTTTCTCGTTGTTTTTCACCATCAATAATAAACAAAGGAGATTCACCATTCTCATCTATCACACTTAATTCTGAGATACTTATCTGAACATTATCGGATGATTGAAATAAAACCTTTTCTTCATTTTTTTCTTTGGTTTTAACTAAAATAACACCATTCTCAGCACCTTCACCATAATGCTTTGTTACTTCCGGATCTTTTATGACAGTTACTACATCAATATTTTCTGCATTTACATTATTAACATCACGCTTTTGACCATCGACAACAAAGACTGGAGTCGCTTTATTATTGCTTGTCGATTTAATTTTAACACTTCCGGAATTAAGCTGGCCTTTCTCAATTAAGCCGTTTTTGGTCGTTATTTCAACAACGCCATGTTTCGCCTCATTCCCGTACTTTTCTGTTGCAACTTTATCCTTAAATACAGACATCTCTTCAATATTATCTGGCGAAATGTCACTCAAATCACCTTCATATTTCGTTCCATCAATAATGATTAGAGATTTCTCCAGACTTTTCTTAGACTTTCTTTTAACTGATTCAGGAAATTCATAGTCCTTTGTATAAATTACAAATGCACCATTTTCTGGATTTTCCTTCAAAGCTTTTATCCTATATCCTGCAGGAGATTTTCCAACTGAAGTTAATTTGTTTACATCGATCTTATCAATATCAGACCAATTGATTTCTTTATTGTCTACTACAAGAATTGGACGCTGACTGTATGGCCCATCTAAAACAAGTTTACTATCAGCTATCATTAGTGTAAACTCTTTTCCAATTGAATTTTTCACTTTTGCGGTTTGACCTTCCCAATACTCAGCTAAAGTTGGTTCTTCTCCTTTAGCGGTTTTAAGCATAAATTCAACTTCCACCTGAATCACTTTATTGGCAAGTTTTTCGTCCTGAATTCTGGGAAGTTTTTTAAGCTGGGATATTACTTCTTTCTCAAGGTAATTATTTTCTTCGGCAGGAATATCTGGCGTTGGAACATTACCTTTCTCCTCAGAATTAAATGCTACTATTACTATTTTTTCAAGTTTTACTGCATTTTCTTTTTTTCCAATTTCAACCTGATTTACATTCCCTTGTGAATCAAGCATTATACTTGCAATTACTGTTCCGTCTATCCCAGCTGATTTTGCTACTTCTGGATATCGGATGTACCAAGCCAAGTGCTCTCTAATTCCATCCAGACTTCGTATCTCAATATTATCCATTGAATTAGTAGAATACTTAGTCTTATCGGGGTTTGTAAAAGCCAATAAAGCAACTGCCACAAGTGGTAATACAAGTAATCCCTTAAGCCATCCTAATATTTTGTTGGTATGTTTTTTATTCATCATTACCAGTCTTTTTTTTGTTAAACTTTGGTTGAAGTTATTCACCAACTGCAATCGCTTATCGCCTTGTAATAGTTTAAGCAGCGAATACTGATACTCCCGCGGTTCCTCTGTTGTTTGCACCATCGCGTTGTCAACACAATATTCATGGTTTTGGGCAATTAGCTTACGAAGCCACCACACAAACGGATTCCACCACTGGATTATCAACAGCCATTCAGCCAGCGAAATATCAATTGAATGTAATTGAGCACAATGATTGCGCTCATGTTCAAGGATCATCTGCCTGTTTACATCTCTCTCCAAATGCCTGGGCAGATAAATAGTACGGAAAAATGAAAAGGGATTTACATCATTTTGATGAAGCAGCACCACATCAAAACCTTTATATTTCCGGTGCTTCCCTCTTTTCTTTAAATTATGGATATAGATATATCCCCAAATTAAACGAACGGCAAATAACAAACTAACAACTGCATAAAAGATTAAACCTATCTGCACCCAGTCAATGGGCTCAGTCACTACTACTGTTTCACCGTAGGTAACTGGCACATCCATAGTCAATACAAGTGGCTTTGCTGCTACCTCAGCTTTAAACAAAAGTGATTTTAACCAAAGTGGCATAGCAAAAACCGGCACTATCCATGGTACAATCAATGTAGCCAATAGCCACGCTCTGTTACGGTTAAAAAAGTGATCTTTTGCCAATAGTAATACAAATAACAGAACCGAAACAGCTATGATTCCGCCTGTCTTAAGTTGTAGTTCGATAAATGCGTCCATCAGATCTGTTTTTTCTTTTCAATAATGTCAATTAATTCCTTTAAGTCATCCACATTTAACTTGTCTTCGTTAACAAAGAACGAAACCACATTTTTATAGGACGACTCAAAATAGTCGGACACCACGTTTTTGATAAACAGTTTACGATATTCCTCCTTAGTAACTGCAGGATAGTACTCGTGCGAATTACCATAAGAATTATGAGCTACATAACCTTTTTCTTCTAATCCACGAATGATGGTGCTAAAGGTATTATAGTGCGGTTTTGGCTCGGGATGCTTCTTAAGCAAATCTTTCACAAAGCCCTTACCTGCTTCCCATAATATTTTCATCACATCTTCTTCGCGCTTGGTTAATCGTTTTGTAATCATCTTTATTACATTAATAAAATAGTACCATGAATGTATTGACAATACGAAGATAACTATTCATTTCGTTTTATCAACTATTTTTTTCGTTAGCGAACGAAGTTTTTAGTTCAATAAAGACAAAAAAGCCCTTATGTAGAAGTTTTCAGGACTATTAATAAATTAAAGGAAAAGTGATTTTAATTCGGCTAACTGATTTTCACTTAATGCACACTTATCATTCAAAAGAGTAGTCAGGCATGTCATTTTTGCGGCATTCTCCAAAACTTCTATTCGATCAAAAGCTTGCAATAAGGATACTCCAACCGCTAAAACGCCATGATTTTCCATTAAGATAACATTCGTATTTTGGCTCACCTTGGCAACGTTGGCAGCTAATTCGTCAGAACCGGGAGCTGCATAGTCTGCTTTTTGTGGGTAACCAATGATTGTGTAGGCTTCTGCCAGTAAAGTAGTATTAATTGTTTGATTGGTAGCCGCAAATAAACTTCCCATTGGGGCATGGGCATGAACAATGGCTTTTACATCAGGACGCTCATTGTAAATAGCAAGATGCATTCCTGTTTCCATACTTACTCTATTGCTTGAGTCGAGCAATTGACCATCCATTGCAACAATAGCAATCTCACTGGCTTTTATTCGCCCTTTGTCGGTTTCTGATGCGGTAATAGCAATATGGTTATCATCAATTCGTAAGCTGATATTGCCCCCCAAAGAAGTAGTCAGGCCTTTTTTATACAAGCGACGCATCCATTTTGCCACTTCCTTTTTACTCTTTAAATACGCTTCTTTGTGCATGAGAAATAGTTTTATTCAAAAATAATCATCTGAAATGGATAATTAACCCAAAATATTATGGCTTTTATTAAATAATTCAGACAAGTATTTCTTTCTATAGATCGTTAGACTATTAGACAATAGACATAAGACTACTTTACATGATGCTT
>JAKSBD010000035.1 GCA_022361295.1 Bacteroidales bacterium | reverse complement strand
TTTTGCATTTTTGCGATTGCAAATATAGGCTATATCTGCTTTACGTACAAATTTTATTTCTATAATTCTTACGCTTTTCAGATGTTTAAATAAGCAAAATATTTAACCACTGGTGCTTAAGCGCTGATTATTTTTTGTAATCAGGTTGGTAATGGGCTTAAACGACTGCCTGATGGTCTGCCATCTTTGTGGGTATTGCTCCAGCATTTGCAGTATACGTACTCTGTTTTTACGCAGTGCATCACTAATAGCGGGGGCTGTAATGGGTTTGGTCATATTGGCTCCTACATCTGCACTGGTTATTGACAGACCCTGATGCTGCAGTTCATAGGCCGATTCTTCAAGACGATCGAGTAAACGCATGGTTTTACTGCTGCGTGATTGTATTACTTCGGCTGTATGGTCTGCTTTAATAAGCGGGCGACTTTGTTCAAGTATCAGATAGTCGTCTTCTATCATGACATCGTCACCTGGTGAGATCATAAATAAGTTACATATGTAACTTATACAATTGTCAATAGATTGTTTGCATTCTTCGAAGCTTAAATCGTTGTTGAGGAGTTTTTGTTGTGCTGCCTCCGATATAACATAATTAACGCTGTCTCTTCGGCTTAAATCATTTAAATATGTATCCAACCAGTTAATTTTCCACGATATTAATGCCTCTTTTGTTTGCTTGCTTTCTATCTGCTTATTTTCCAGGATATTTCGGGTTTGCTGACGAAAGGTTTCTTCTTGTGTTTTAGATGCCAGATAGTTCTCAATGCTCATTTGAGCAAAGCGACTGGCCATTTTACCTATTATCGCCTTGTGACTGGTGTCCAGTTGAGACTGACCGTCGCTTATGCCAAAATTGCTTGTGTCATTGCGGTAAAACAAATAGCTTAACAGACAGCTTGTTTTGGTTTGTATCCTGACCAATAAGACCAGGTAGGCTGATTCTGAAAAAAGGTTAAGCTGGTTTAGATGAACCGACTGTTGTATAAATGGCAGTAACTCGGGACGCATCCACTGATAGTCTTTTTTTTCTTTTACAGCCGATAGTAATTTGCTGTTTACATCATCTGCTATCATTACCGGTAACAGGCTGTCGCTTAGCTGCCGATTCCACTCTAAGCCTTCCATTGTGTTTTGATCTTCTGCCAGGTAAAAGGTCATTATGCGATCTATACCATCCATAAACAGTTGCCACTGCTGCATCATATGGATGGCAGGGTGGACAACTGCTGTATGTTTTATGGGAATAGGTGTTTGCATAGACTTAAGTGCTTAAGCAAAATTACAAAATATTAAGTAGAAAATTAAGTGAAACTTAAGTAAATTATTGAAGTTCATACTTTACTTAAGCTGGCATAAAGTACTTAATAAGTTTTTAAAAAGCTGATAATGAGTAGATATTTGTATTGTCATCTTGCTTTTTCTGAAAGATAAGACAAAATATTAATCAAACCTATTAAGAAAAAAATTAAGTAGTATGGAATGGTATCATCAATTGGTTGAACAACTTGCAGAATGGTTTATGCAGTTGTTTTTTGATCCTGCTTATCACCTGGTAAGTGAAGAAAATACGCCTAATATTATCGTCAGAAAGAAACAGGAGGTTTCTGATTGGTGGTCGAAACAGAAGGTTGCATTGTATAAACTGGCTAAGCCATCTAAACCGGAGTTTTCTGATAATATCATGGTTAACAAACTTAAAAAATGGATGAGTATCGATAGTATCATCTCACCCCTGGCTTTTTTTCTCAGTCAGCGATGGGTTCAACTAATAACTTAAGTCGGGTATAAAATAAATGGATACACCTGAACCATTTTATACAATAAAAGCCAACTGCAGGACGCAGATGGCTTTAGAAAGCATGAATGACTATTCATGAGTTAATTGAATATTTCTTGCTCTCCGATATAACCTTCCTGAATGACGGTCATTTTTATGTTTTGGCTGTTAACAACACTGGCCTGCAATAAGATGGCCGGTACCAACCTTTTGCCGTTATTAACGGTTAAATTCATATTAGAAGGTGCTTCACCATCTGATATTTTAATGGCCGCATTGGCTGCCGCAAAGGCCAGTGATTCTATTGGTTTGTAAATGGTTATGGTTTGGTTACCTGCTACAATATTTCGTACGGCCTGTATATCGGCATCCTGACCTGCTAATAGTACTTTACCGTCTTTTTGGTGTTCTCTTAGTGCGGCAATGGCTCCTGAAGCAAGGGCATCATTACCACAGATGATGGCGTCTACTTCATTCTTGTCTTTCAGGTAAGCACTAAGTATGCGGTATGACTCATCGGGCAACCAGTAATCACAAAATTCATCAAGCACCACGTTTACATCTCCTTTATCTACTAATGGCTGCAGTACATTCATCCATCCCAGGCGCAACAGGTAGGCATTATAGTCTGATGTTGGACCACTTATCAATACGTAATTTCCCTCAGGGGAGATTTTAGTCAGGTAATTGGCTTGCAACTCACCTATATTTATATTATCGGTAGAGACATAATAATCCAGGTTGCAATCCTTTATCAAACGGTCGTATGAAATAACAGGAACATAATTCTTATGAGCCAGTTTCACTATCTCGCCTGCTTTCTCCAGGTCAACAGGAACCACAACCAGCACATCCACACCTTCATCAATCATCTGTTGCGCTTGCTTAAGCTGTTTATCCGGATCAGAATCTGCTATGGCAATCATGCATTCACCACCCAGTTCTTTAACTTTTTCTTCAAATAAGGCCTTATCTTTGTTCCAGCGTTCAATTTCAAGGCTATCCATTAAAAAACCAATTTTGGGTTTCATCTCGCATGAGGATAAGATGAGCAGTCCGATAAAACATATAAAAGTCAGGCATTTAAGACTTTGCTTAAACAGTTGATGACTTTTTTCACTAATAAATGGAGCTGCCCTTAATGGTTGCTTGGCGATGGCAGTTGCGGTATTAGTGGTATTCGTTGTTGTTTTGACGATTCTTTTCATACCGGATATTTTTGAGGTGGATAAATTTGTATTTAATTTACGAAAAATGAATTCCAAAGTAAAGGGTGCAACAAAAGTTCGTTGCACTTATAATTAATATTGAAATAATAGAATGAGAATAAATAACAAGCATTACCGTACTGTTTGGTATGATGCTACCACAAATGTGGTATCGATGATTGATCAGGTAAAATTGCCCTTTGCCTTTGAAATAGTTGAATTGAAGGATTACAAAGAAACAGCGGAAGCCATTCGGAACATGACGGTTCGTGGTGCCGGAGCCATCGGGGCTACTGCCGGCTTTGCAATGGCGCAGGCTTTCAAAAGTTTTGGCCATAGTACTGGAGATTTGCAGATTGCAAAAGATTTTATTGAGGCGACCAGACCTACAGCAGTTAATTTGTTTTATGCTACCAATAAGGTGTTTGAGGCCGGTCAGGCGGGAGTGGAGAAGGCTATTGATATGGCACAGTCCATTGCTGATGAAGATGCTGAGGGGTGCAGGTTGATTGGGGAAAATGGTAATGAACTGATCAAAGCGAACAGCCGAATCTTAACACACTGTAATGCCGGCTGGCTGGCTTTTGTTGATTATGGTTCAGCTTTATCACCTGTTTATGCTGCTAAAAATGCCGGTAAAGAGCCTTTTGTGTATGTTGATGAAACGCGTCCACGTGGGCAGGGAGCCCGATTAACAGCGTTTGAATTATACCATAATGAGGTGGACCATCGTATTATTGCCGATAATGCTGCTGCCTTTTACATGTCTAAAGGTATGGTGGATATGGTGATTACCGGTGCCGACCGTATAACGGCTAATGGTGATGTGGCTAATAAAATAGGTACCCTGGAGAAGGCTATCGTGGCCAAAGAGTTTGGTGTTCCTTTTTATGTGGCTGCGCCTTTTAGTACGTTTGATTTCGCGACGCAATCGGGTGATATGATTACCATTGAAGAGCGTGATGCAGAGGAGTTGTTGTACCACGAGGGGCCTGATAGTGACAATGAAATGCGTACTATTCGAATGGCATCACCGGGTTCTCAAGGGCTTAATCCTGCATTTGATGTTACACCCGCCAGATACATCACTGCATTTATCACCGAAAAAGGAATTATTAAACCCTCAGAACTGAAATCTTTTTGCTAAGCGTGCAAAAAGTCATGTTTTTTCCTGACATTCTCTTATAAATTAATAAAAAAATAGGGTGTGTAATTTTGATTTAAATTATATATCCCTATTTTTGCAATGGATTCACTCATTCGTGACCTAATTAATGATGATTTATATTTCTACAAATATTACCACTACAACTACTATCACCCCTTGGGGGGTATAGTCTTTTCATATCATCAGGTCAAATCATTATTGTATTTTTTTTAGTCGTAAAAAGTGTTTAATTGAAGCAATTGAACATCGACATGTATTATTCATTAATTGTTCATATAAGCAATGATGGTGTATAGCATCGCCATTGTATGAACCCGAAAGAATAAATTATGAAGGTTTTAAAATTTGGTGGAACATCAATGGGCAGTGCCGATGCCATTCAAAATGTAAAACGCATTGTAGAAATTTGTAAAGAACCGGTGGCGGTAGTTGTTTCTGCAGTAGGGGGTGTAACCGATAAGTTGGTTAAAGCTTCGGCTTTGGCACAGACAGGCAAGGATTATTCAGGCATTTTAAACGAAATAGAGCTAACACATCAGCAAATTATCAACGCTTTGTTTGATGCAGATAAGGCTGAGCAAGTCGATAAACAGGCTGCTGCTACCTGGAAAGAGTTAAAGCAGGTTTTAAAGGGAGTGAGTTTAACTAATGAGTTAAGTACTAAAAGTTATGATACCATTGTGGGGAGTGGCGAACGTCTATCATCCCTGATATTAAGTCAACTGGTTGATAAGGCGATGCTGTACGACAGTCGTCAGTTTATTAAAACAGAACTGAATGGTCGTGGTCATCATGTGAAATTGAATGAAACCATGCAGGCTATCGGTGAGTTGAAGTTTTCCATAGCTCAGGTGGGTGTATTCCCTGGTTTTATAGCCTCTAATGATAAGGGAGAGAATACTACATTGGGACGTGGGGGATCTGATTATTCAGCTGCTTTACTGGCGGCTGGTTTCGATGCTGAAATACTTGAAATATGGACTGATGTGGATGGTTTTATGTCGGCCGACCCGCGTGTTATCCGCCGTGCTTATTGCATTGAGCATCTGAGTTATGCCGAGGCCATGGAATTGTCGCATTTTGGCGCGAAAGTGATTTATCCGCCTACCATTATTCCGGTATTGCAAAAGCAGATTCCTGTCAGGGTGAAAAATACCTTCAACCCAAAGGCAAAAGGCACTTTAATTGATAATGATAAAGAGGTAAAGCAGAAAGTCAAAGGTTTATCTTCTATTCGCGATGTGTCATTGCTGACGCTGCAGGGGAATGGTATGATTGGTATTTCGGGTATTTCCATGCGTATGTTCAGTGCTCTGGCTAAGCAGGATATTAATATTGTATTGATATCGCAAGCCTCAAGTGAAAGCAGTATCAGCGTGGTGCTGGCATCCGATGATGTTGAAATAGCCCGCCTTGCTTTGATAAAAGAATTTGAAAAAGAGATTGGCCGCCAGGAAATTAATGGTGTATCTGTGGAGAAGGAGATGGCTGTTGTGGCTATTGTGGGTGAAGGTATGAAACATACTTCCGGTGTATCAGGGAAGTTATTTAATGATGTGGGCCGCAATGGTATTAATATCTATGCCATCGCACAGGGGGCCTCGGAGTTGAATATTTCCTTTGTGATTCATGAGCATGATTTACGGAAGACGCTTAACGTGGTTCATGAAGCTTTTTTCCTGAGTCAGTATCAGGCCATTCACATGTATCAGGTGGGTGTTGGTACGGTTGGTAAAAACCTGTTGCAAAAGATTGAACGTCAGTCTGAACGTTTATTAAAAACCGATCACCTGAGTATACGACTGGCTGGTTTAGCCAATTCAAGCCAGATGATCTTTAATGACAGGGGACTGGAACTGGATTCGGCTGTTGATGTGCTAAAACATGCAAGTCCTGGTAATATCGAACAGTTTGTTAGCCAGATTATTGCCAATAACCATTCTAACAGCGTGTTTGTTGATTGTACGGCCAGCGAATTGGTGGCTGAGCAATATGAGCGTCTGCTCGAAAATAATATCTCGGTGGTAACGGCCAATAAAATTGCCGGTTCATCTGCCTACGAGCGCTATAGTAAACTGAAAAAGACGGCGCGTCAGAAAGGTGTCAAATATTTGTTTGAGACCAATGTAGGTGCCGGTTTGCCTATTATCAATACTATTAACGGCATGGTGCAGAGTGGCGATCGTATTTTGCAATTGGAAGCTGTACTATCGGGTACATTAAATTATATTGTCAATAATGTGAACGCCGATAAGCCTTTGTCAGCAGTTGTTATTGAAGCTAAGGAAAAGGGCTACAGTGAGCCTGATCCGCGAATTGACCTGGGAGGTACTGATGTGCTGCGCAAATTATTGATTTTAGCGCGTGAGAGTGATTATGCATTGGAAGAGCAGCATGTTGATATTGAGCCATTTGTGCCGAAGGAATTCTTTACGGATGAATCGGTACATGACTTTATCGAACGCCTGAAAGGCTATGATAAGGTGTTTGAAGAAATGCGCAGCAAGGCTCAGGCCAATGGACGTGTTATCCGTTATGCGGCGTCTTTAAAAGAGGGCAGGGCCAAGGTTGGTTTTATTGAAGTGGATGCCAGTCACCCGTTCTATAATCTGGCAGATAGTAATAATAAAGTTATTCTGCGTTCTGATTATTATTACGATCATCCGATGGAAATAAAAGGCTATGGTGCTGGTGCCGATGTGACTGCAGCCGGTGTTTTTGCCGATATTATTAAAGTTGTTAACCTTTAATCCTGATAAAAAATGAAATATCTTGTTATTCTGGCCGATGGTTTTGCCGATGAACCCATTGAGCGACTGGGTGGTAAAACACCTATGATGGTGGCCAACACACCACATATCGATGCCTTGTGTGAGATGTCGCGTTGCGGTACTCTTAAAACTGTGCCCGATTCCTTACATCCTGGTAGTGAGGTGGCTAACATGACCATTATGGGATACGATGCTGAGAAATACTATCAGGGCCGTGGTGTCCTGGAGGCAACGGCTCTTGGTGTTGATATAGAACCTTCTGATCTGGTTTTTCGCTGTAACCTTGTTACGGTTGAACAGGCTAAATTGCAAAATCATTCTGCCGGTCATATTTCCACCGAAGAGGCGGAGCAGCTGATTACGGCACTAAATGATTATCTGGGAAGCGAACGTGTGCAGTTTTATACCGGCGTTAGTTACCGTCATGTTATGGTGGTAAAAGGGGGACAGGATGGTGTGCAGTGTACACCGCCGCACGATGTTCCCGGTGAATTTGTTGAGACGGTGTTGCCCAAGCCGATGGAAAGCAATGATACGGTAAAACTCCTGCGCCAGCTGATGTTCGAGTCCAATGAACTGTTAAGCAATCACCCGGTCAATGTGCGCCGCCGTGCTGAAGGCAAGACTGTTGCTAATATGATTTGGCCCTGGTCGCCTGGTTATAAGCCCGATATGCCTGCAGTAAAAGAGCTGTATGGTTTAAACAAAGGCGCTGTTATATCGGCGGTTGATCTGATACATGGCCTGGCCCGACTGGGTGGTTTACAATCGATTTTCGTGGATGGTGCTACTGGTCTATATACAACTAATTATAAAGGCAAGGCCAAAGCGGCTATGAAAGCGCTTGATGATGGCAATGATTATGTGTTTTTACACATCGAAGCGCCGGATGAAGCCGGGCATGAAGGTGATGTGGAACTGAAGATCCGCACCTTGGAAGATATTGACGAGAAGGTTGTTAAGCCGGTTCTAGCCTATCTTGAAAAGAACAGTGATGGGCTGAGTGTTGCTTTTCTGCCTGATCACCCTACGCCTTGCGAGGTACGCACCCATACCCGTGAGCATGTGCCTTTTATGATTTATCGTCCACAGGCGGCTGCAGATGACGTAAAGGTGTATGACGAGCAATCGGTAAAGGAGGGAGCGATAGGTTTCCTTGACCAGACTGAGTTTATGCAAGTATTATTATCCGGAAAGAAATAGTCTATGTTGTTTTACAGTACTAATAATAAAGAGTTAAAGAGCGATTTAAAGCAGGCGGTTATTCATGGTTTAGCTGCCGATAAAGGCTTGTTTATGCCCGAATCCATTCCTGTCTTGCCCCAGGGGTTTTGGGATAAGCTGCCGGGGCTGTCGCTGGGTGAAATAGGTTTTGAAACGCTTAAGCATTTCTTTTGCCCCGAAATTCCGGAAGAAGATTTTCGTGAATTAACAAATGATGCGTTTAATTTTCCGGTACCGGTTGTGCCGGTCTCTTCATCTGTTTCGGCCCTGGAGTTGTTTCATGGGCCTACACTGGCCTTTAAAGATATAGGGGCGCGTTTCCTGGCACGTGTCATGGCGCGTTTTACCAAAGATTATGGCCGCGATATCAATGTTTTGGTTGCAACATCGGGTGATACCGGTAGTGCTGTGGCCAATGGTTTTTTGGGTGTAAAAGGGGTTAATGTCTTTGTTTTATACCCTAAAGGATTGGTATCTGAAGTACAGGAGAAGCAATTTACCACACTGGGCCGGAATATTACGGCTATTGAAGTGGATGGCACTTTTGACGACTGTCAGCGTTTAGTGAAAACGGCTTTTATGGATGACGGACTGAAGGAGCAACTGACGCTTACATCGGCTAATTCTATTAACCTGGCACGTTTTCTGCCTCAAATGGTGTATTATTTCTATGCTTATGCCCAGGCTGTAGCTCAAGGTCATAATGATATAGTGGTTTGTGTGCCCAGTGGCAATTTCGGTAATTTAACGGCGGGATTAATTGCTCACCAGATGGGACTGCCTGTTAAACGCTTTATTGCTGCTACCAATATTAATGATGTGGTGCCAAAGTACCTTGTTTCGGGTCATTACCAGGCTGCGCCTAGTGTTGCTACGCCTGCCAATGCGATGGATGTTGGGGATCCAAGTAACTTTATCCGTATTCAGAAGCTCTTTAAGCACGATTTAAAGAGTATTAACGAGGTTATTTCCGGTATATCTGTGGAGAATGATGCTATTTTTTCTACCATAAAGAAAGTGTATGATTCTGAAGCTTATATACTCGATCCGCACGGGGCTATCGGCTATCATGCGCTCAATAAATGTCTGAAGCCGGGCGAACATGGCATATTTCTTGCGACTGCTCATCCGGCGAAGTTCCCCAAAACGGTGGAGAGAATTATTAATCGTGAAGTGGAACAGCCCGATCGTTTAAAGGCTTTTCTTAACGGAGAAAAGTTGGTCGAAAATTCGTCTGACGAGTACGAAGAACTAAAACGGGTTATATTGGACAAAGCGCTTTAATTGCGGCTTTTTTTTAAAAAATAAACTTAATTTTTAAGATTTTTTAGAAAAAAAACTATTTTTACGCCCATTGAAGTGAATTGTACCAATTAAAATAAGTTAAAAGAGAATTGTTATGAAGTATTTAGCAACTTTATCCCTTGTGTTATTGATGTCTTTAGGAGCTATGGCTCAGGAAGAAAGTGCGGCAGAATTGAAGAACCAGGGAAATGAAGCGTTAAGAGCAAAGAATTACAAAGGAGCATTAGAGTTATTTGAGAAAGCTATTGCAGCTTGGGGCGAAGAAGAAATGGATGCAGCTATGGTTTATAATACTGCTACCAGTGCACGTAAGATTAAAAATTACGAAAAAGCTCAGAAATATTACAACGAATCAAAGAACTTAGGTTATAAAGCTGATGTTTCCACTTACTATGTTGCTTCTTCTTTAAAGAGCATGGGTAAGAACGAGGAAATGGAAAAAGTTCTTTTGGCAGGTATTGAAGAGTATGGTACCAGCAAATATGTTAAGCACATGAAAAAAATGTTGGCTGGTTACTATGTGAAAGAAAGTAACAAGTTGTACCAGAAAGGTCAGGAAACGCTTAACACACGTGGCGAAGGTAACCGCGACCAGTGGGATTCTATCAAAGCCAAGGCTAAAACTATTTTGGATGAAGCAGGTGCTTTATCTAAGAAAGCCATGGAGTATGATCCAACCAACAAAAATGCACAAGCTATCTTAACAGGAATCGAAGGATTGCTTAAGAGCTAAGAAATAACTCATTAGAGTATTAAGAAAGCGATGGTTAATTGAACCATCGCTTTTTTTGTAACCCTTTTTAAAAAAAAGAGTGTCTATTATATACCAAATGTATTATTGAATGATGGATAAGTAAATTGGATTATTTTAGAGTTTCTGAAATGAATAAAATAGAGGTATAGCCTTTACAATAGATCGTTTTGGCTACATTAATATTTTATGAAGAAGTAGAAGCTTTAAAGAAATAAATTACATCAATCATTTGATGATATTTTTGGTATAATTTATAAAACAGACATTATTTTTGCGTTTCAACCCCTAAAAACAAGTATTAATGAAACAATTATTTATTGGATGCATGCTCTTATTGACTGCATGGCCTGTGCTCAAGGCACAAAATGCTGATGTAACCAAGAGTGATGCTATTATGCAGGAGAGTCAGATGCAGTACCTGGCAGCTGCCGAATTGTACCAAAAAGCCGGTGAGCTATACGAAGCCGATGGAAAAACAGATGCTTTCTGCTATTTTAAAGCAGGGCAGAATTTTGCCAAAGCTAAAAAGTATGCCAGTGCGCTGCCATTGTTAGATAAGGCAAGGGCTAATAATTATGACGAGGCGGATCTGTACCTGAGTTATGGCGATGCCTATGCAGGTGCTAAGAAATTTGCTGATGCAGAGAAGGAGTTACTGGCTGGTAAAGAAAAGTATGCCGATAACAGTGCTGAGTTTAACAAGAAGTTAGGTTACCTGTTTTTTAATTCCGGACAGTACCAGAAAGCTGTGGAATACCTGCAGGTGGCTCTTGAGACTGAGCCCAATAATTACACCTATCATTATTTACTGGGTTCTTCGTATGAGCGAATGAAAAAATACAATGAAGCGACGGAGGAGCTGGAAAAGGTGGTGGCTATCAAGTCAAATCATAAAAACAGTATTAAAAAGCTTGGTGTTATTTATTTTAAGCAAACGGATTATCTGTACGTCAAAGAAACAAAGCGCTATGAGGCCATGAAAAATCCTACACGCGTGGATTATCACAATTCGACTAAGAAACTGGAACAGATAGCTAAGGGCTATACCAAGGCTCTTCCTTATCTTGAGCAGGCACATGCTAATTCACCTAAGGACAAGGCGATTATCAGCTGCCTGAGCGTTGCCTACCGACGCTTAAAAATGGAGGAGAAGGCTGCTCAAATGGCTGCACTGCTGAAGTAATAAAGTATTACAAGATAATTTAATGATCGCACTTGCTGTCCCCAGACAGCAAGTGCGATTTTTTTTATACGGCATCCGCCTGTTTTCATAGTGTTTCCGCACTATGCTGATACAGTTTGCCCCCACAGGACAATTGATTGGCAAGCTGTAAATCAGGCTCTTCCCTTTTTTAGGGGGGAAGTCGCATCGCAGATGTGGAAGGGGGTAAGTGTGTTTGGTATTTTAATATGGGGTCAGGTAAATATTATAAACAATCCCCATCCCCGTGCGTTCGACACGGTACTTCCCCTTTAGCCCAAGCTAAAAGGGAAGAATCTGCATGAGTAAGCATTTGGTTAATATTGTAATCCTGGTTATTGTGTGCACTTATTTAATTCCAAGCTGTAAATCAGGCTCTTCCCTTTTGGCTGAAGTTAAAATGGAAGTACCGTGACGATTAACCACCCGGTGAATAACCTAACCCACGTCAACAAAAAAGGCCACCAATACAGGCAGCCTTTCCTTATCGATTCAATATATTTTAATTGTCTTTCTCTTTTTCCTTTGAAAGCTCAACAATTGCTGTAACAATCTTCTCTTCCTTGCTGTCAAAATCCACTTTAATGATATCGCCTTCCGATACAGAGGCCTGAATGATCACCTCAGCCATCTCATCCTCCAGGTATTTCTGAATAGCTCGTTTTAAAGGACGGGCACCATACTGGATATCGTATCCCTTAGAGGCAATAAAGTCCTTCGCGGCATCCGACAACTCCAGTTTATAACCTAACCCTTCAACACGTGCATATAATCCTTTCAATTCGATATCAATAATCTTATGAATATCTTCTTTCTCAAGGTTATTGAAGATAATAACATCATCAATACGGTTGATAAATTCAGGAGCAAAAGCTTTTTTCAGTGCTTTTTCGATCACTCCCTTGGCATGATCCTGATCCGAAACGCTGCTCTTTGGCGTAAAACCAACACCGCGACCAAAGTCCTTCAATTCTCGGGTACCAATGTTAGAGGTCATGATGATAATGGTGTTCTTAAAGTCTACTTTTCGCCCCAAACTATCGGTCAAACGACCTTCATCCAGCACCTGAAGCAGTAAATTAAACACGTCGGGGTGGGCTTTTTCAATTTCATCTAAAAGCACCACTGCATAAGGGCGACGGCGTACCTTTTCGGTTAACTGACCACCCTCTTCGTACCCCACATATCCCGGAGGTGCTCCAACCAATCGCGAAACGGAGAATTTCTCCATGTATTCACTCATGTCGATGCGGATTAAAGCGTCGGTTGTATCAAAAAGATATTTGGCCAGCACTTTTGCAAGGTGTGTTTTACCAACACCGGTAGGACCTAAAAAGACAAATGAACCGATAGGACGATTCGGATCTTTCAGTCCGGCACGATTACGTTGAATGGCTTTTACTATCTTTTCAATGGCCTTATTCTGTCCAATCACCGAGCCATTTAATTCTTTACCCATCTTCAACAAACGGAAACCTTCTGCCTGTGCCACTCGCTGAACAGGGATGCCTGTCATCATGGCAACTACTTCTGCCACTTTTTCAGCATCTACACTCTCGCGGTGTTGCAATAGCTCTTCTTCCCACTTGCTTTTGGCACTTTCAAGATCTTCGAGCAAGCCTTTTTCCTTATCGCGGAAGCTGGCTGCCAACTCAAAGTTTTGTGCTTTAACAGCTTTAATCTTGTTTTCCTTTATCTCGTCAATATCATTCTCAATCTTAAGGATCGTTTCAGGAACCACAATATTGGAGATGTGAACGCGCGAACCGGCTTCGTCAAGGGCATCAATGGCCTTATCGGGCAGGTGACGGTCTGATATGTAACGCTCTGTCAACTTCACACAGGCTTCAACCGCCTCGGGTGTATAGTTAACGTTGTGGTGATCTTCGTATTTTTCGCGGATATTATTCAATATCTCCACTGTTTCCTCAATAGAGGTCGGCTCAACCATTACCTTCTGAAAACGACGCTCTAAGGCACCATCTTTTTCAATGTGCTGACGGTATTCATCAAGGGTGGTTGCTCCAATACATTGAATTTCACCGCGTGCCAGTGCCGGCTTAAGCATATTGGCTGCATCCAGTGAGCCTGTTGCGCCACCTGCACCTACAATGGTATGAATCTCATCAATAAACAGGATGATGTTCGGGTTGCGGCTCAGCTCATTCAGAATGGCTTTCATGCGCTCCTCAAACTGACCTCGATACTTGGTTCCTGCAACAATAGAGGCTAAATCAAGGGTTACCACTCGTTTATCGAATAACACACGCGATACTTTCTTCTCAATAATGCGCAGGGCTAATCCCTCTGCAATGGCCGATTTACCTACTCCGGGCTCACCAATCAGTATCGGGTTATTCTTTTTACGACGGCTCAGTATCTGTGCCAGGCGCTCTATTTCTTTTTCACGGCCAACGATAGGATCGAGGCGGTTTTCTTCAGCTGCTTTGGTAATATCAATACCAAAATTATCCAGTACCGGGGTGTCAGAACCTGATTTAGCGCCTGATTTACTTCCTTCACCCGATGATCCTGAACCAGATCCTGATCCTGAGCCGGAAAACGGGCTGTCCTGATCGTCATCTTCAGGATAATCGGCTTTAGCCAAAGGCTCTTCGCGGTCAAGCATGTCCTTAACCTTACGGTAGTTAATATTTTCTTCTGCCATAATTTCCCATATTATGCTGCTCTTTTCTTTGAGCAGCGCGATTAGTAAATGGCCTGTATTAATGCGGTCACTTTTTAAGGCTTTAGCTTCGAGATGAACCAGTTTAAGCACTCGTTCGGACGACTGCAGAAGGGGCAGATTATCACTCTGGATGGGGTCATTTTCCAGCAGGTGACTCTCCAGGGCGCCTTTAACCTTTGGTATATCGGCATTAAGGCGTTGTAATATTTCTATTGCTACGCCTTCTCCTTCCCGCAATATACCAAGCATCAGGTGCTCGGGCGATATATAACGGTTACCAAGTCGTTCAGCTTCTTCCTTGCTGTATGATATCACGTCTTTAATACGTGGCGAAAAGTTTAAATCCATATATTTTTTACAATCTTATATTACAAAACAACTGGTGGGGTCTCTTGTTTACCTCACCATCGATAATTTTTGAACAAGAACCGTGCTAATCTTGAATGTTCCCGTTTGAAAGCCATAAAACTGACAATAATTCCGTTTTTCAGGCAATGGTGAATTTAAATATTCTCGCGCCAATAATCAAAAAATGTTGATAACATTCCTGAGTATCTTAGCCTTTGAAACTGTTGATAAATTGTGTTAACAAACGTTTTCTCATGTAATTGAAATTACTTAAATTAGTGCGTTCAAAAAATGGCTCCTAAAAAGCCATTTTTTATGTAATAGCATATAATAAAACAAACTCATAAATGACTGAAGGAGAAAAAATAATTAAAATCAACATTGAGGAAGAGATGAAGTCAGCCTACATCGATTATTCGATGTCGGTAATCGTTTCGCGTGCCTTACCTGATGTTCGTGATGGTATGAAGCCGGTTCACCGCCGTGTTTTATATGGAATGAGTGAGCTGGGATTAGCCGCCAATAAACCATATAAGAAATCTGCGAGGATTGTAGGAGAGGTGCTAGGTAAGTTTCACCCGCACGGTGATTCATCTGTTTACTTCGCGATGGTGCGTATGGCACAGGAATGGTCATTGCGTTATCCTTTGGTTGATGGACAAGGAAACTTCGGATCGGTTGATGGTGATAGCCCTGCGGCTATGCGTTATACTGAGGCCCGTTTAAATAAACTGGCTGAAGAAATGTTGGTAGACATCGATAAGAATACGGTTGATTTTCAGCTTAACTTCGATGATTCAATTCAGGAGCCAACAGTATTACCAACCCGTATACCTAACTTATTAGTTAACGGAGCATCTGGTATTGCAGTAGGTATGGCTACAAATATGCCTCCTCATAACCTGAGTGACACCATTGATGCCACTGTTGCTTACATCAACAACAATGAAATAGAGATTGAGGAATTAATCGATATTATAAAAGCACCTGATTTCCCTACCGGAGGTAGTATTTATGGCTATCAGGGTGTTAAAGATGCTTTCCATACCGGTAAAGGTCGCGTGGTGATGCGTGCCAAGTCGGATATTGAAACAGAAGCTAACGGACGTGAAAAAATCGTTATTACCGAAATTCCTTACCTTGTTAATAAGGCCGAACTGATCATGAAGATTGCCGACCTTGTTAATGATAAAAAGATTGACGGTATCTCAAATGTTAACGATGAGTCGGACCGCCAGGGAATGCGCATTGTGATTGACCTGAAAAGGGATGCAATTGCCAATGTTGTATTGAACCAATTATATAAGTATACGGCTTTACAAACATCTTTTGGTGTTAACAATATTGCTTTGGTTAACGGTCGTCCGCAGTTATTGAACCTTAAAGGATTGATTCAGTGCTTTGTTGAGCACCGTCACGAAGTGGTGACACGTCGTACTCAGTATGAATTAGATCAGGCCGAGAAGCGCGCACACATCCTTGAAGGATTAATCATTGCCAGTGATAATATTGATGAAGTAATCAAGATTATCCGTGCTGCTCAAACACCTGATGAAGCGCGTCAGAACCTGATAGAACGCTTCGAATTATCAGATATTCAGGCGCGTGCCATTGTTGAAATGCGTCTGCGTCAGTTAACAGGACTGGAGCAGGATAAGCTGCGTGCCGAATACGATGAGCTGATGAAGGAGATTGCTCACTTAAAAGATATTCTTGCCAATGTTGAAATGCGTATGGATATCATTAAAGAAGAGCTTGAAGAGGTAAAAGCTAAATATGGTGATGAGCGCCGCACTGATATTGTATACAGTTCGGAAGAATTCAACCCTGAAGATTTCTATGCCGATGAAGAGATGATTATTACCATTTCTCACTTAGGCTATATGAAACGTACGCCTTTGGCTGAGTTTAAAACGCAGAACAGAGGTGGTGTAGGTTCGAAGGGATCAACCACGCGTGATGAAGATTTTATAGAGCATATTTACCCGGCTTCAATGCACAATACCATGTTGTTCTTCACTAAGAAAGGACGCTGTTTCTGGTTAAAAGTGTACGAGATACCTGAAGGAAATAAGACTTCTAAAGGCAGAGCTATTCAGAATCTGCTGAATATTGATCCGGACGATACGGTGAAGGCATTTATCAAGGTGAAGAAGCTGAATGATGAAGATTACATCAATTCGCACTACATCATGATGGGTACGAAGAAAGGTATCGTTAAAAAATCCTTATTGAAAGATTATTCACGTCCGCGTGTGAATGGTGTTAATGCAATTACCATCAAAGAAAACGATGAGTTACTGCAGGCGCGCTTAACCAACGGACAGTCTGAAATATTGATGGCAACACGCTCAGGAAGAGCCATCCGATTTAACGAATCACAGGCCCGATGCATCGGTCGTACAGGTGCCGGAGTGCGAGGTATAACGCTGGCTTCAGAGGCCGACGAGGTAGTTGGCATGGTTTGTGTTAAAAATACTGAAACCGAAGACATTTTAGTGGTATCGGAAAAAGGGTATGGTAAGCGATCAAAAACAGAAGATTATCGTGTAACCAACCGTGGTGGTAAGGGTGTAAAAACCATGAACATCAGTGATAAAACCGGTGAGTTAATTACCATTAAGAATGTGACGGATGATAATGATTTAATGATTATCAACCGTTCTGGTATCGCCATTCGCTTGTCAGTAAGTGAGATGAGGGTAATGGGACGTGCCACACAAGGTGTTCGATTAATTAATTTAAGTAAAAAACAAGACGAAATTGCATCGGTTGCGAAAGTACAATCAGAGGCTGCTATTGAGAACGAAGCGTTTGAAAATGACAATGGCGATGATGATGCTGTAACCGAAAATACAACGGAACAAACTAACGAATGAGGATAAATACTATATTTGCCTCACAAAATCAATCTAAAACTTTTTGAAATGAAAAGATTAGCGCTATTTGCAATTCTAATTTTCAGTATCTCAGCTGTTTTTGCCCAAAAGGGTAAGGTATCAGCTGCTAATGGTTACTTGGACACAAATGACCTTGATGCTGCAAAGAAATCAATTGACCTGGCTCTTGAGCATGAAAAATCAGTTAACTGGCCAAAAACATACATTGTTGCTGCCAAAGTTTACACTGAGCTATCTAAGAATGGTAAAGATGCTGAGGGAATCAAAAAAGCTGTAGACTTCTATAAGAAAGCAATCGAATTAGACCAGAAAGGTGACGCCAAAGGAAAAGGTATTGGTAAATATGAGAAAGAGATTAAGTTACAATTGACTTTCTTTAAGCCTGACCTGACTAACTCTGGTATCGAAGGTTTTAATACAGAAGACTTCAACCAGGCATTGTACGCGTTTGAAAACGTATTGTTTTTCAACGACCTGCCAATGTTCCAGGAAGAGACTCCAGGTATTGATACTGCTATTGTTTATAACTGTGCTTTAGCTGCTTACAATGCTAAAGACTGGCCAAAAGCTGAGCAGTTCTTCAACCAGGCTATTGACTTAAACTACGGTGGTGGTGATGCGATCTTATTATTAGACCAGGTGTTTGATGCATCAGGTGACAGCCTTAAAGTTCCTGAGAACTTAAAGAGAGGTTTCCAGAAGTATCCTGAAGATGAGCGTATCTTAACTACCTTGATTCAGTATTACCTGGATGCACAGGAAAATGATGCTGCTTTAGAGTATTTGAACACAGCTATCGAAAAAGATCCTGAGAATCCATCATTCTACTATGCTCGTGGTGTATTGAATGAAAACATCGATAAAGAAGCTGCCATTGAAGATTATAAGAAGTGTTTGGAAATTGATCCAGGATTCTTTAACTCTTTATACAACATTGGTGTAATTTATTACAACAAAGGTGTTGAGCAGCAGAATATAGCCAATGACAAAACGACTACGAAGGAATTTAACGAAGCAATGAAAGTTGCTAACGATTTCTGGGAACAGGCATTACCATTCATGGAAAAAGCTCACGAAGTGAAGCCTGAAGAAGCTGCCGTATTAGAAACATTAAAAGGTTTGTACTACCGTTTCGAAAGAATGGATAAGTACAATGAGGTTAAAGCAAAATTAGATGCTATGAACTAAACCTTCGAAATAATACAGAAAGGTTAGCCGGTTTAATCGCCGGCTAATTTTTTAATATATAAAATTAACATAATATCAAATATAAGACAGGGGTGTGAAAAATTATATAAGCCTGTATATCGGAATT
>JAKSBD010000395.1 GCA_022361295.1 Bacteroidales bacterium | reverse complement strand
CTCAATTGTTTTTTTTGACAGGCCCATTTTTTCAGCAATCTCTTTGTACGTCATGTCTTCATATCGACTCATCAAAAAAATCTTTTTACGCTGTAAGGGCATGTTATCTATTGCTGTTCTTATTTTAGAATCCAGCTCACTAACTGTAAGCGTATCGGTGTGTTCAGCATCAGCTTTATCTATTTCATATTGATTGTGGGCTTTATAATTTTCACGTATATCAATGTGTTTGATAAGGTTGATGCATCGATTGCGAACGGCGCGATACAGGTATGAAGAGATAGCTGTTTTAATTTCTGTCCTTTCCCGATTAATCCATAACTGATAAAACACTTCCTGGGCAATTTCTTCTGATGCCTCCTGTTCCTTTAGAAAGTTAAAGGCATATGACACCATACGGCTATAATGTTCGTTAAAAAGTACTTCATAGCCTTGACGGGTTTTCCAGTCTGTATGTATTTGTGTTTCTGCTGTCAATTATTAAGGATTATCGACACAAATGTAAGAAAATGAGCATAAAAAAGTCGCAGTTGTTGCCGCGACTATCATTGCTAACAATTATTTAACTGATTATCCATAATTGTACATAAAACGAGGATAAAATATTTGTGTAAGCACAAGACTAAACAAGAGACACTGAGTCTCTTCCACTTCTGCGGAACAAGTTGTATTCATCTTTTATGCTTAAATACAGACAATCATTTATTTATTACTGAGCAAAAAAGTGAGCAGCTCCTTCACTACCATTATTAACTGTTGTAAAAAAGTTTTCGGTCATTGTTTCTTCATGCGTTACAGAATCAACATAGTTAGCCGTTATTTTTACTTTGCCCGATTCGTATATTTTAATTTTAACGTAATTGTATACATAGCCTTTACCTTTAGGATTGGCAATAAGCTTTGATGTTGATGCCACAACAAAGGCTTCTTTATTGCGAATAGAACCTTTCGCAAAATATTCCCATGTATCAATTTTCATACCTCCAATGGCGTCAACACTTTCATCTTCTACTTCATTGTCACTGATAAGCTGACAATCTTTATAATAAAAAACAGCGCTTACAGTTTTACCCTGTTTTAAGGCATCCATTACCTGGTCAAAGGATTTTAATGGTTGGTTTTTTGCCATTACCGTCAATGGTAAAAGCATTAATGATAGGATAAGTAATTTCTTCATATGATTTAAATTTTAGGTTTCAAATCTACAGCACTTGTATGAAGTTAAGCATAAAATGGTGCTATAAATCCAATTAATTATATAAAAATAAGGGCTGGCACCCAGATGGATGTTGATAAGAATTATACAAAGTTCTAAAAAAAAATATCTGTTTTTAACTGCCATACTATTAGTGGTTTAAAAATAATTTATAAAAAAATTCAATTTTCAGGTAGGGTAAAAGCTTAGTCATACGGTAGTCAGGTGTAAGAGCACTTAAAACTACATTCAAAGGAATAAATAAGCTCTTTTAAAAATGAAATTAACTAATCACATAAAAATTGAATTATGAAGAAGGTATTATTATCATTAGCAGTTGTAGCAGCTTTAACAGCATGTGACAAGAATGACAACATTGTTGAAGATTTACCAATTTCAGATGTTGATTTAAAATCAACCACCGAATCAGTGGTAACAACAGAAGCTTCGTTAGACGATATAGCTGAAGCAGCCGAGTACGAAGTGGATTTATTTACCGGTACTGATGACACTGCCGAGCAAATGGCCGCGGAGCAAGCAGAACCGACACTAAAAGCAGGAGGTGATGGGACTGATTCTCAAAAACGTTACCGCCTGCGATACAAGTGGGGGAAATGCCCGGACATTCATATAGTAAAAGAAGAAGGCGGATGGCCACGCACAATCACTTTAAACTATGGTGAAGGAACCGAATTAGAGAATGGACGTGTTATAGCAGGTATTATTGAGATATACCAAACAGCAGCCCGTCGAAACAATGGAGTTCGCACAGTGACCTTTAATGAGTTTAGTGTTGACGGTGTGGGTGTTGCAGGTACAAGCGTTAAGACCTTTGATGCAACCGCATTAACAATTAATGTAGTACGTGACTTAACTTTCACACTCGAAGATGGAACAACTATTGATCGTGATGCTGAACGCCTTATTAGCTGGACTGAAGGTATGGATACTCCTTTTGATCACAGTGATGATATTTTTGAAATTACAGGTTTTGTAAACTGTGAAGATTCTGATGGTAATGTTTACCGCAGAGATATTACTTCTCCATTGATCAAAAAAGGTGGATGCCGATGGATTGTTGCAGGTGAGGTTTCTTTAAGCAAAAATGGTGTTGAGTTTGCAACCATTAATT
>JAKSBD010000524.1 GCA_022361295.1 Bacteroidales bacterium | reverse complement strand
GTAGTGACCGGCTATTTTTTTCAGACATTTTATATTAATAGAAAGGTTGCCTCAGTCATATTTGTTCATCCTCCTGTAATACTATTTACTCCTGTCCTTACCAAAAACTATAAGTCATATCGAGCATAGTGTCAATGGCGATTATAATTAAAAAGTGGTATGTCATCTCATAAATTCAAAAATGGTCTTTTTTACTTCAACAACTTCTCTCAACCACAAGTATTCACCTGAATAACACCAACTAAACATAACACCATTTGTATTTAAGCAATTATCTAAAAAATTATGTAACTTGATGAAATATCCTGATAACAAACCAATTAAAACAATTACTTAACATATCTTGAACTAAAGCCTATCACTAATGAAACAATAGACAACTCCCTGATTCTTGCAATACTCTATCGCCAAAGAACACTCAGATAATAATAACCCCAAATTATTTAGCTATGAAAAACTTCCCCAAACTGTTAATTGCAGTATTTTGCCTTAATGGTATGGCTTGCAGCACACCTGAAAAACAAACTCAAAAGGAAGAACATACTCCTGTTAAGATGAAAATGACTACTGAAATTCCGGAAGGCATTGTTACTCCTAATGTTTTAAATTCAGACCAACTCGGAACCTTAGAGTTTTTCGATGGAGTACCTTATCCCGCAACAGCAGATAAAGTATACGATTATATTGATTTGCACAATGCGATTGATGCTTTTGTAAAAGGTATTCATATTGCATCAATGGAAGCTATTAAAAGAGGCATCCTGGAGTTCGGCCCGGCCAATACCACAGCCATTTTGTTTGAAGACCTGATGGATTCAAAGGCTTTTTTCCTTACTGCCAATACCACCTCTGTTTATATGATGTCGTGGGTAGAGCTGGGAGATGAACCAATGGTTATTGAAACACCACCTGATGTATTAGGAATTATTGATGACCACTGGTTTAAGTATGTAGCCGATTTCGGACGCTTAGGACCAGACAAAGCACAAGGAGGAAAATTCCTGCTACTTCCTCCCGGATACAAAGGTGATGTACCTGAAGGATATTACACTTACAAAACAAATACATTTGGGCACTGGGTTATTTGGCGCGGCTTTCAAAAAGATGGCAGCCCCCAACCTGCTGTTGATGCCACTAAAGCAAATGTGAAAATTTACCCCTTGTCACAAAAAGACAATCCACCCGCTATGAATTTTGTTAACACTTCAGGTAAGTTCATGAATACCATCCACCGTATGGATGCCGAAATTTTCAACGAGATCAATGCAGTGGTTCAATCAGAACCTTTAATTGGTGAAAATCCTGAATTATTAGGTTCGCTGGCCGCCATAGGCATTAAGAAAGGCCAAGCCTTTAAACCTGACTCACGTATGCAAAAGATATTGGATGAAGCCGCTAAAATTGGTGCTGCCATTGTTCGGACACAAATGGCTAAGCCACGCTCGGAATATCTTTACAAGTTCAAAGGCACACAATGGCTCAATCCTTTGGCTTATAAGAGTTACCTGTTCGAACATGAAGGAGTAAGACTGTTGGATGCCAGGAGTGCATTTCACTTTTATGCAACTGGTATTACACCTGCCATGTCCATGAAGATAATTGGCAAAGGATCACAATATGCCATTGCCTATTCTGATGTTGACGGTAATACCTTTGATGGCAGCAAAACCTACAAATTTCACGTTCCTGCCAACCCGCCGATGAAAGATTTCTGGTCATTTACCATATATGATAACCAAACACGCTCCATGTTACAAACCGACCAGCAGTTCCCGGGCATCGATAACAATAAAGAAGGTTTAGTACAAAATGCCGATGGCAGCTGGGATATATTCATTGGCCCCAAAGCCCCCAAAGGAATGGAAAATAATTGGGTACAAACTATTCCGGGTAAAGGCTGGAATACCATCTTCAGGCTCTATGGTCCTCTAGAGCCTTGGTTTGATAACGTGTGGTATCCTTCTGATGCGGTACTAATTAAGTAATCCGGCAATAATATAAAACCATTTTTAAAGATTAATTAGAATTTCCGGTTTTGAAGCATACGGACATCCATGGGCAATGAAGGCTGCTGAACTTTCAATTATACGCCTGGAGTATGATGAGTTAGAAGAAAAATTAAAATCAAAGGAAAAATAATATCATGAAAACATTAACAAATGCATTGACTGCAATATTTATTCTATCACTGACTGCTTTTAGTCAGGCACAAGAAAAATTAAGTGAATCAAAAATTATTAAAGATGCCATTGCTTATCAAGAGGCCGGAGGCAAAGCCGAGTTTATGAAAGGTGAATCGCTTAAAGTGACAGATGAAACCTATGGTCATGCAGAAACTGCCAAGAATTATCGCAATTGGATGATTAAAGGGGCGAACGAAGGTATAGCTCATTTACGTATCAAAGCACCACGTGGAGAGAAAGCGCCTACTGTACAAATGAACCACGATTGTCTGTATTCAGTAGCTATCACCAAAGTTATAGATGGTAAAATATCTTTTGAAATTCCGGAAGATGTTCTTGTCTATACCTCGGTTCAGGTAATTGACCAGTTTGGGCATGGCCAACACTATATTGTTACTAAAGGTAAGCACACTGTTGACTTTGACACTTCAGACGGCACAACACATGCGTTTCTTATTTTTCGCAGCGGCTTAGAAAAAGGCATAGAAGCAGCAAGGGCTAATCAGGATAAGCTAACTACCTGGGGCTTGGCATCAGGCGACTTTAAAGTACCCAATTATAATTTCGATGAAGTAGATGCAAAAACCGCTGAGTTACGTACCGAAATGACTGGCAAACCTTTCTACTATACTTTCCCCCGTAACGAAAAAGAAGTAACTGACCGTCACCAATGGAATCTGGAGTGTGCTCTGGGTTGGGGAGGTGCATCACCAATAGCAAACGAGGCCAACCTATACACCAACTCTAAAATGTATGATGGCAAAAAAAGTTATTCTACTACATTCATGAACCCCCAATCTGTCTATTTCACATCAATTACTGTTTATGATGCTCAACGCTATTTATTCGAAGATGAAGATATCATCAATATAAACAGTAACTCGTGGGAAGTTAACAGCGATAATACGGTAACCATATCCTTCAATTGCGGAGATGGTGCCAAGAATAACATCAATACTAAAGGGCAGGATTTTACCTTCACTGTTCGCTACTATGGCGTAACAGAACCGGTTATTCGTGCTAATAACAAAAATTCAGTGCCAAACCCCATGAACCCGATGCATACAATCGTTGAAGTTAAACAGTAGCTGACTAGTGACCTTTAGTATATATGGTCTTGAGCAGGTTGGAATGATAAAAAGATGGAGACCTGGTGAATTGTAAATTATAAATTGGCATAATTTATATAGCCCTGATTGTATCTGTTACAATCAGGGCTCCTAACGGTGTCTTCTGAAACTTCTTGATACCGGGCTATTCCTAATAACTACTTTTCCTGATTTGCATTTAGAACCACATTATCAACTATCAAAATAGTGTTTACGCAGAGAGCTTTGTTGAAGATGACAAACTCCGTCAGTCCAGATCACAGCCCGTAAATTGATTGTTATTCTGTCAGCCCTTTATGTTTCGTCAACAGTAGTGTTATCGTACATATGTGAATGCTTAATCTTGCTTACTCTGCTCCTTTTCTGCTTCTACATTATTAAAAGCACAATCCACTAACGAAAAAAAGCTGCAACAATAAATGCATCCTTCAGCCATTGTCCTATTTCTCATCTGTTTTTTGTTTCAAAAGCCTATCGATTAAGCGCAGGTAGATAACACTATATCCTATGAGAATACCCATTGCTGCACCACAGGTAATATCAAGGGGTGAATGTACTCCCAGTATCACCCGCGAAAGAGCCACTAATGTAGCCCATATAAATGGCAGAATAAAAAAGCGTCGTCGCCTGAAATCGGTATAAACAAACAAAATAATATAAGACATTACAGTAGCCATCAAAAAAGCATTAAATGAATGGCCGGAAGGAAAAGAATAGCCTGTTTCCTGCCCCCAATGCTCCAATACTTTAACATGCAAGGCTTCGCCATCAAAGGTTATTTGCCCGGATTCAACCCTTAAGAAATGCATCAGGTACCGTTGTCTCTCTTCTTTACTTTCATAGGCATAAAAAGCATGACTGTCAAAACCTTTTTCTTCAGACAAAAATTGAATATTCGGACGCTGAACCTTAAGTTGCTCTTTGATAAAGTATTCGTTTAAACGGGCCACCACACCCAATACTATCGAGAAAGCTATTAACGAAAAAATAATGCTCAGCATCTTACGCTTCCAACCTTTGTTATGCCAGCTGACCAAAACACAAAATACAATGGTTATCAGGGGCACTCCCAGGGTGCCGCCCGAATCTGATATAAACAGCCAGAAAGAAGCTGCCCATCCATCATGAATAGCTGAAAAGCCAAAAGACAACAGAAAAGTACTGGTAAGCACCAAAAGACAAATGAGTGCCATAATAAGTAGTTGCTTAACTCTGGCTTTCATAATACATTCTTCCTTAATTTATCAGGTTAGTATATTGCTTAGTCACTTCATAGTCGTAATCCGGATAATCATAAATCGGAATCCGCTGCTCGGTTTCGCCAATTGAATAGCCCCAAATGCTTTCATAATCCTTAAACTCCTCACCCAAATCCTCCATTTGACGCTGGTATTCACTAATGGATTTGGATTCAATAATAATGACCTTGTCCATTTTCTTCATGGCCGGACTATGATTGCGGGTATGATCCAGTTCAAATTCAAGAATCCTTCGTCCATAACGCGTTATTCCAATGGTTCGGAATGTCAGACTCTTTCCAACACCGGGTAAATTCAGAACATTACGATCTGTACCCAAAAACGGCAAACCACTCTCATGCATCAGCTTCGCCATTTCATCTTTTATGGCATCAGCATTATTTGGAAACTCTTTAATAACAGAATAGTATTGCTTTGGAATTTTACCAATCACTTTCTCTTCCATTTGCTCCTGTACTGCCCGTTCATTGGTGGCAAAATTAAAGCTATTTTCCATATAGCCCTTAACACTAAAGGTATAGTAATTTATAACACCAATTTCATTCAATACCTTTCGTAGTTTGGCTGCATGCCCGCGCCTGGAAGCAGCAGTTGTAAACACATGCTGATTGGTTACCGTCCATCCGGCAGAGTTTAGAAGTTTAATTGCCTTCCGTGCTTCAGGAGTCACTTCCATAGGCGATTCGAAATGCGTTTGCATGAAAAATTGTTTGATACCTATTTGAGACGCTTTCTTTTTGAAATCACCCAATATCTTTACAAGCTCTGGAGTAATACGCTGCGGCATATAAACCGGTAAACGACTCCCCAGCCTGATGCGAACAAAATGAGCATATTTATCACCATCAGCTTTCTGCTTGTTGGCTTCTGCTTTATTGGCAGCCATCTGGTAAACACGATTGAGTATTTTTTCCAGTGATTTATCTGAACTCATAAGAGCATCACCGCCAGTAATTAGTATATCACGTAACTGGGAGTCCTTTTCAAAATACTCCAACAGTGTATCCAGCTTTTCATCCCAGGTCTGCTTAGGCTTCAGCTTATCAAGGTTAAAATTCAGGTTACCCCGCTGAAAATCATACATTCGCTGACACGAGGCGCATAGCCCTCCACATGCCCGCCCCATGGTGTCAGGAATAAGAATAGCCACCTCGGGATAGCGCCGGCGAATATTGTGATCGCTTGGTAAATACCAACCGGCAGCGTTGGGTTCACCCGGCTTCACGGTATCTTCTTTTTCCCAGGCAACAATACTACCATATTCATCAATTAATTTTTGGCTGTAGATGACATAATGCCGGATGGCTAAATCAGCTCCAACTGCAAAATAAGGCACCCGAACATGCAACAAAGACAGGTAGTATGGATTCACAAAAAACGGTATCCCCTTTGACTCTGCCTCATACAAGACTTTCATAGTATCCGGATCAAGGGAATTATCGAGCATTTCATTTAGCAAATCTGCCGAACGCACTGCAAATCGTAAGTGAAACAGATGATCATCCCACCAGTCCAGTGCTTGCAGGTACTTTTGCTCTTTCGATAAACCCTCCGCAAAAAAGAATCGGCTATCCGTCATTTCGCCCGAATCAATTATCCGGATGATAATTTTTAAGATACGTTCCTTATTTTCTTCACGCAGTTTAACTATCCTCAGGTCCAAACCCGAGCTCCATCGATCCATCCATTTTTCAACCTGCTCTCTTGTTGGTATGGTACGCTCATATTCACCTCTAAACTGCTTAAACAGCATCAGCATATCCTTAAAGAAAAAAGGTTTGGCACCACCTGTTCCGTTGGTTACGGCAAGCCAAATCAGATGAATGGGGTTGCTGATGGCCAGCTCTCCCCTAAGGTTCAAATCTTCAAACTCACGGCCTGCATTATCGATGTAATCCAAAATACGAATAGCCGCAAAATCCTTCCAGCTCAGTTTTTCAAAGGCCTCTCTGCCATGCACCTCTCGCTTATAGAAATGATAGGCATCCGGATTTTTTCTGATTTCTTCCAGCACCCAGTTACGAACACCAACTAAAACCTCGGTTTCATTTCTGGCGTTACGCATAATGTCTTCAAGTATAGGGTTTTCGCGTAATAATTGCCTAAGCAGCATGTGCGATTTAACAGAGATAGCAATTCGGTCGAGTTGATGATTGGATGTTGACATAATACAGGGGATATAAAAGGGTAAACAATTGGTACTGTATGAATTTATTGAATCTGATTAACAAATCCAAACCCCCTGTTTATAAATCCAGACTCCATAGACATTTAATTATAGAACACTATTTGATTGTTTTATCAATGCCTAATCAGAATATGGGCGAAATGCAAGCTGTTATTATTTTGTCAAATATGTGCGAAAAAATATCTCTCTCCGATGGGGATAACATAGTTGTTTAAGAACTATGGCATACTACCTGCACCAATAGCAAACACCATCCAACAATCATCAATAATCCGCCCAATGGTGTTACTGGTCCTAAAAATTTGAGATTAGCGCCCATAAGCGTTTGCAGTGATAACAGGTAGATACTAAATGAAAAAAGGAATGTTCCAACTATAAAACTCCAGCCCATATAGGTTTGTAAACGGGTATCAAACGAAAAAAAGAAACCAAGTACCAGCAACACAATAGCATGATACATTTGGTACTTTACCCCCACTTCAAAGCTCTGGAGCTGCGTTTCACTCAACACTTTTTTAAGCGCATGAGCACCCAAAGCACCAAATATTACTGAAAGGCCACCATAAACAGTGGCTGCTATTAGAATAATCTGTTTCATGTTATCTAACTTTAAGACGAAGACTAAAAACGACTTACTGTATCTTTTGAAAGTTACCTGTAAGCCTTATTCAGCCATATTACCAAACAAGGCTTTCTGAAAAAGGTTTACAACCTGTTAATAACTGATTGTTTTCTTCAGCAGTTACACTTTAGTGTCGCGTTTCTTTGCAGTAAAGAAAACAAACACGAAGGAAGATGTCATTATTAAAAACACAAGGTCAAAAGTTAATCAGGTTGTCCCAATGCTCTTTTGACCTGGTATAATTTTCAGCTTTTCAATGATCCTGACACACAACTTAACTTGTGCAAATATCTCACATTCAATTCTCGTCGTGAGGCATCGGGTCGTGAGGTCATTTTACCATTGCTTATTTTTTTGTAAGCCAGATTACTTACCGGCCACCAGGTTATTATTGGCTTCATATCGCTTTTGACGATCTTCGATAAATTTACGACAGTAAGTAATTTTACGTTCTGTTTTTGACTTAATTCCATCTATACCTGCCAATTCATCAAGCATCGCATATGCTTTATCAAAATCATTTAACCATATGGAGCTTTCTATAATATTAAAATACAAGCCCACGGCAATTTGGGTGCTAATGCGTGCTTTTTTATTTGTATAGTCAACAGTTTTTAACTCCGATTCCCATATTTCAATTGCATCCTTTAGCCCGCTTAAATCGGGATTTTCTTTGGTCAATGCATTTTCAAATATTTCAAATGACGTTTCATAGGCCTTTGTCAACTGACTGTAGTCATAACTTTTTCCTTTAGCATAGCCTAATTCAAAATTTCTTTGTTCGGTGGCATAGGCAAATTTATTGGCAAGAAAATACTTGGCCGAATAAAGGCTGCTTTCAGCACTATTCTTCTCAAAGGTTTTGATCTTCTTATCAATTTCACTTCGCTTTACCGTTTCACCGAACTCATCTTTTTTCCAATCTTCTGTGGCCGAAATAATGCCCTCATCAATCATGACATTATTTTGATCAAACACTTTATAACCAGCAATTCGGCGGTATTCAACAACCGTCTCGTTTCCATAGTTACTTCGCTCAGAGACCTTTTCTTTTTTCTCCTTTACTTCAAACTCAGCCAAGGCAATTTCAAACCTTGTTTTATTCTGCTCATCATAAACACGCTCTAATCCATCCAATACAAAAATTTTAGCCACCAAAGCATCAGGCAAACGATATGCACCCGTACTTCCTTTTGACATATGCGGCTTAAGCGGTATTGTTTCATTTAATAATACTCGCAGCTGCTCTTTATAGATCATTTTTATCTCCTGCTTATTCAATGAATCTTCACGTGCATTGTGATAATCCATTTCAAGAGCATACAATTCCATTTCCTCTTGATAGCCCAGATTTGGACGAGCTGGCCTTTCGGGCATAGTATTATGAATCTCGCCCATTTTAATCTGCTTTTTTATCAGCGATAAGTCTTTTGAAGTTCCTATTTCGTAGATCTGATTATCTATTTCAAAAACTCTGTCATAGTATTGCTTAATATCAGTCTCATACCCACTCTTTAGTGCTGCTTTATTTTGCGTTTCAGCACTTTCCTGTTCAGGTGTTTCTCCATTTTGATAAACAACATAATCATATTTCTCAACGCTTAACGGGTGAGAAGGGATTTGCATAAATTTGTAATAAATACTTTTATCTGCCAGCTTCTGAGCTTTCACTCCTGTAAATAAGAAACTTAAGACAACAACAACAAAGGTACAAATGCATTTCATAATGATTGACTTTATAGTATTCATAATATTTTACAACATTTATACACAACTATCCTGATATTGTTACATAATACCAGTCCTAAATTTCAATTATATTCAATGCACTATCACTTCACATTCAGCAAGTCTCTTATCTCAAACCGGAGTTTTTGACTGAAATCAATTTTCAGTGACTCAAATTCCTCATCCATTACAAATTTATACCCCTCAATGGTTTGACTTGGAAGTGGTTCTTTCCCTTTATATTTTTTGCGATAGGCTTTAATTTGTTTGCAATCATCCCTTTGAATAGCAACCAGACATTCCATACTCTGGTTTTCATAAATTTCGTAGTCACTTTTGATATTTCGTAGTATACCCATATTTACTGTTGATTTTGATTTGTTGAATAGTTCGTACCCTCTGCCAGCATTATAAATCCTTAACCCTTCCTAAAAACTCCAGATTTTCGCTGGCAGCCATACCATTAGGATTACAGCCCGGCTGACCTTCTGGAATTTCAATACCCAAGTCATTATAGTGCTTTACCCATCCGCTATGAAACTGACCACTTTTAGGATCAATAAAGGTCATTGGGTTTAGTTTAAAAACAGAGTCCTGCTCAAAAAGGTGGTATATATACTCAGAACAGTAAAATCCCTCATCTTCCATAACATAGGAGTAATTATAGGCTTGCCCCACGTGTTGCCTGGCTATTTCCAGAGCATTATTAAACATTTCCTTACTGCCGTCTTTAATTCTGAAATGACCTACAACTATCGAATCTTCGTTTTGCAAACAAAAATCAGCCAGCAGCTCCTTACAAACCCCTTTAACAGGAGCTGCATGATACACCCACACCGTATCATTGATAAGCTCTAATATACCCATGTGCGTATAATGATGCTCCATACCTGTTTGTGTTACAGCATCAATTGCCTGTGACAGCGAGCCGTTTAAGCGTCCCCTGAAAAGTATATCACCAGTTTGAAACTGACGCTGACTGCTATTATCTGTACATCCCATAACAATGACTAAAAGGACAATAACAACAGTATTTATAATTCGGTTCATTTCCATGTTATCTGAATTTCGATAGGCTGTGCGCTAAAATCATTCATCATAAAACGTAAAGCACTTATACCTTTTTGTTTAATTTGCGGCAACCATTTTTCCAATGGCTTTCCTTTGGCCTGGCCTTTATCATCAACCACCTCCAGAAGAACATCTTTACATTTAGCGCGCGACACCTCCAGCATCATGACTTTTGTGCCAGATGGAATAACAACCTGCTCATTTCTGTTTTTAGTGCTTAAGTATATTGTTTTCATTGAATCAACGTTCTTTTTCTTTATACCTGTCTTTCTGATTAAATAAGGTTAAATCCTTATAACCAGCTTTAATCTTTGCCGAGTGCACCTCATCTTTCTTAATAAAATAAGTATCTCCTTTTTTCAACCGATGAACAATACCATTGATTGTAATTTCCATTTCACCCTCGAGTACAACACCCCACTGTGCTTCGTGCTTATGAGCTGCCACCTCAGTATCTTCATCAAACTCCATAAAAACAAACTGCTGTTCACCCGCTTGTATCAACCTTGATTTTAAGCCATTAAGGGGAATTGCAGCAGCCGGGTGATCATTAATTATTGGTATATCCTTTATCATAACACCATCGTTTTTATTAACGCCCCAAAATTAGCATAATTCCTGCCGAAAGAAATATATTTTTATCGTCTGTAAAAAGCACAGGCATTTCCGTCTCTCACAATAAACAACAGCCTCACCTGCCTTAATATACCTTATTCAATCAGTATTAGATCGAGCAATACCGCATAGGGTTTTTGGTTTACAATTTTAGATTTCATCCAGGCATAATATACCGATGCATGCAAATCCTCCTGCTCTATTGGTATCCAGTCAAAACTATTCTCCACCAAGTCGTAAAACTCTTTGGTTTGTGCAATTGACGGATCGTCAACCATCTGGTTTATTAGGTTTAAAAACACCAATACACGTTCCATCTGCGGCAACTTACCCGAACTATATTTATGACGTTGCATGGCACGTATTTTATTGGCGGCAATATCCAGGTTACCCAACTCATATTGAATAAACAAATCGAGCAAATCCTTTTTTACCACCCACTCTATTCCTGCTATTTTTGCACACCACGCATTACTATGCTCTATTGACAACAACTCTTGCAGAGCGACTTTATACTCCTCATTATAGAAATGATAGATGGCTTTATTCAGTTTTAAATTCAATACTTCTTCAGGCTTTAAACGCAGCTTTTGCATAAATGCAGCATCAACCATGCGAATGGCTTCATTAATATGGCCGGAGAAAAACCGCAATGCACAATACAGCTGTGTAAACCTGGGTAAAAGACGCGTATACTCTGTTTTGGAAACAACGCGCAACTGCTCACGCAACAAAGAAATGTATTCATGGGCCTGCTTAAACTTCTTATTTCTGAACAAGGTATGTGCAATCATATACTGCAGGCGCGCCATGTATAATTTGTCATTGTCCGATGGCGTATCACCCAGGTCAATGTTTTTGTAATAGCGCAGCAAAAGCGGTTCAAAACCATAATAACTTTTAGAAGACTTGGCGGCACTGCGCGCAATAGACATAAGCCGGTACACCATGGAAGGACGACGAGACACAGAACCTATCAGTTCATATTCTGCCAGAATCTGCTCAATGACTGTTTGAATATCTGTGGCATCAACATTTCTTTTAGATTGCTGCAAGTGATAATGAATGATTTTATAAGCTGTATCTGCCCTGTCGTCCTCAATGGCCAGTTGCAAATATATTTTCTTTCGTTGTAAAATAGGGTCTATATCCTGCTTAAGCTGATGAAGCGGCATTTCCAGCTGTTGACGGGCAATTTGATTTGCCATGGCATATTGTTCGGTTTTAACTGCCATTTGCTC
Organism: Bacteroidales bacterium; assembly: GCA_022361295.1. Taxonomy (GTDB): domain Bacteria; phylum Bacteroidota; class Bacteroidia; order Bacteroidales; family Marinilabiliaceae; genus Carboxylicivirga. The sequence continues at coordinate 15,653 of JAKSBD010000524.1, read as the reverse complement.
TGCCTTTCGCAAATATTTCCAAGCCAATGAATCAATATTGTGTTCACTCAGGTAGCGGGCCAGGCCAACATATGCTGACACCTGTGTTTCTGTTGTATATTCATCACGAAGCTGTTTTGAAAAGATAAAGTCTGTAACATGTCTCAAGAGTTTTTTTCGCAAGGCATGGTATGCGACTTTATTGCCATCAGGATACAGTCGTTTTAACACACTCGCTTTGTCCAATGCCCCTTCATTATAAAACAACCAGAATAATTCGAGGTCCTTTCGGTTCTGCTTGCGTTTGAGCCGGTTTATAAAAGAAGTAAACTCCGTGGCCTCACCGGCTGTAAAGGTCTGAATAATTTCAATTAATGCATCCATTTATTTCATATGTTTAAATTTTCTTCCAATTACCATATGGAACTCCCAAGAAAATTCAATCATTCTTCTGTGTGTAAATTGAATAATTGAATTTGCATGGTCGTTTCATGTGCCTGGATAATTCAACAATAAGCAAGTCTGTTTACAAGCATTTGACTAACAATATTAATCATTTTCTTCCTTTTTAAAAGTCTTTTTTAATCAAATACAGGAATAAATAAACCATCAAAGCAATTGCGCACTACCAAAAGAATATCTCTTATATATAAGATATTGAACACTCAACACCATAACTCAACCTCAACAATAACTCATCCTTTACAAAAGTCCTTTTTTACTATTTTTTGGTTTGTCTTTACCTCTCATTGGGTTGTAAGTTTACATCGTCATTTAATGAAAGTTTAACCCAAATCAGATGATCATGATTGAATTAATTAAGAAACACTGGATAACCACACTAGGTATCTTGTTTTTGTTTTCGGCATTCACTTACTTTTTGAAGATTGCCTTTGAAAACGATTGGTTTCCAACGGAATTAAGAGTGTTATCGGGCTTTGCACTGGGCATAACCCTGCTTTTTGCCGGATACAGCTATTACAAAAAGGAGCACATTAACACCTGTCAGATACTGGCCGGTACAGGTATGAGTATTATCTATGCCACCTTCTCGTATGTAGCCTTTGGTGACAACCTCAACTGGCCTTACAACATCACCTTTATTTCAGTGTTGAGTATTACTGCGTTAACAACATTTTTAAGTTACCAATACAACCTGCGTGCATTAATATTTATCAGCATTATGGGCGGCCTGCTCTCCCCTCTTTTTATGAAAGCGCAGTCGCATCATGACTTATTGCTGTTTGCATATGTATTAATCTTAAACATTGGCTCACTATACGTCAGCATCTCTAAACGCTGGACCGAATTACGTGCCATGACCTTCGTCATTACGGTGTTAATATACGCCTCTTACTTTATCTACTTCGAGCCAAGCACATGGGGACGTCCGTTCTTTTATGCCGCTGCGTTATTTGTCACTTACATGGGTGGTATCATTTATGCAGCATATTCTGAAAACGATAAGTTTACAGGCTGGAACTTGTATTTAAGCCTTATAAATGCCATGCTATTCATCTTCTGGTCTATTTATATTCTTGGAAGCTTCGAGATAACATTTACAGTTCCGCTTTTAATTGTTGGTACAACATTTATTGCCGCATCTGTTTTTATCTATTCCTTATCTGGCAAAAAGGTATTTCCATCCATTATTTACACCTGTTTAGGACTGTTGCTGTTCGCTATTTCAGCTGCTAATATTCAACCAATGAGCATTTACGGCTTAGAGTATGTAATAACAACCATGCTATGGCTGTTGGTGGTCATCAGCACCTATGCCATTGGACGCTTTGCCAAAGCCTATGAACTGATTTACGTTAGCTACGCTGCCTGGCTAATGCTGCTTATCTATTGGTTTACCGTAGCCTGGGATGTTAAGTGGATTGAATTGTTTGGTGTTAAGTATCTGCCATTTATCAATGCCGGGGCACTTACCTGGATGGCGCTTGCTGCATTTGGTTTCTATGCTGCTAAAAAAGAAAATAGTAACAATAGTGGTTTAAGCACCTTGCTGGCCATAGCCGCTAATATCATTGTAGCAGGTTTATTCACCATCCAGATAAAAAACCTGTGGATTGCATATGACATTGACTTTATAAGCCGAACATTGGCCATATCCATTTCCTACATTATATATGCCTTATTAATATTCTTGTGGGGAGCGCATACTAAAACAATTGCATTCCGCGTAATGGGCTCTATTGTTCTTGTTCTAACATCTGTAAAAGTGTTCTTCTGGGATATACCGGGCGAGGCCACAATAAGCAAAATGGTGTTTTTATTGATAATTGGTTTGGTTACATTACTGATTGCCAGAATTAACAAACACTGGTTAGAAAAAGAAAACATTGATCAAAGCTCATTGTCAACTGATAATAAACTTAGTTCGACAGAATAGCGTTTAGTACCAAATATAACCAAATCGATGCTGAATCCCTAAATAATTCAATTTATTTATCGATCATTCAATAATACATTTGGTATAATTGATTCGTTATTAACCTGAAATCATACGCATCACTTATATTTGTATGAGCTTGCTCCAACAATATTAACAAAGCCGGGGCAAGCTCATTCTAATCTGATCACTATGAATAACACAAAAAAAGCCAACTGGTTACCGTTGTTTATCACCAATTTCCTGGGTGTATTAAATGATAATTATCTGAAATACCTCGTCTTCTTTATCTCCACAACATGGATGATGAAAGACAAAGAGTCTATTGTTATTATGCTTGCTTCAGCGCTTTTTGTCATTCCTTACATTGCCTTTTCGCCAATAGCCGGTAAACTGGCCCGAGATCATTCCAAGGCAAAAATCATTCAGCGGGCAAAACTGTATGAAATACCTATTATGGCCATTGCCTCTTTAGGTTTTGTCCTCCATAGTGTCAGCATTACCATGTTTGCCATTTTTCTAATGGGTTTGCAAAGTTGTTTGTTCTCACCTGCCAAGTATGGCATTATTAGGGATATTGGCGGCAAAGAAGGTATTCCATTCGGAACAGGAGCCATGGAAATGCTCACATTCATGGGGGTCTTAATCGGAACATACATAGCTGGAGTCACATCTGACATCAGTTTAATTGATACGCTTGCTCCATATCGCACCATCATAGTTTGTTGTGCCTTGATTCTGTTTGCTGTTATTGGCTGGCTGTTCAGTTTAAAAATAGCTCCGAAAGAAACGGTGCCTGATGATGAGGATGAAACAACCTTAAATCCAATTACCTTCTTAATACGATCGTACAGATGGAGTCGTCAGATACCCGGTTTAAACAGTGTCATTATCGGACTGGCCACTTTCTGGGCCATTGGATCGCTATTACAAATGAATATCACAGTACACTGCCGCAACATGCTTGAGCTCTCTGATACAGCCACCAGCTCAATAATGGCACTGGTTGCCATTGGTATTGGCGCCGGATGTTACATAACCGGGGTAATTTCAAACAAGCAGGTTAAAATGTATTTAGTGCCCATTGGCGGAACAGGCATGCTGATTTGCGTAGCATCTATTTTTGTTTTCAATCCCGATACAGTTCTGTTTACTGTTTTAATTGTACTCACAGCCTTTTTTGCGGGTGTATTTAAAATTCCATTAAATGCCTTTATACAGGATCGTGTTGAAGGACGCAAGCTGGGGCTTATCCTGGCCTATAACAACCTTATGCTATTTACCTTCATCCTTTTGTCAGCAGGTGTTTTTGGAGTGGTTGAAACAATGGCCAATTCATTAATGGTATTTGGAGCTGTTACAGCCATTACACTAATTATTACAATCGTTGCCTGGTTTAAAATTCCGGGTGCAGGCCGAATTAAAGCCTAAAGAATTAATACTATGAAACAACATCATCCAATAATAATCGCTTTTGCCAGGGGCTTTTTTGCTTTATTGCGTTTTGTTTTAAGTTCGCGTTACCGCGTAAAAGTCAAAGGTGGCGAAATACTTAAAAAGAAAGGTGCTAAACTAATTCTACCTAATCACCAGGCTATTATAGATCCCATATTGTTGTTTGCTCACTTATACAAGTACAATTCAGCTGTGCCTGTTATGCTTTCAAGCTATTACGACATTCCAGTTGCCAAATCTGTATTTAAAGCATGGGGTGCCGTTAGGGTAAGCGACCTTGAAAAGGGTAGCCGAAACACGAACGTTCTTGAGCAAATTGTTTCATCAGTAGACAAAGGTCTGGCAATGAATAAAAACATTGTTTTATACCCAAGCGGGCAGATTGCCGCCCAGGGCTATGAGCGCATTCTCAACAAGCAAAGTGCACAATTAACCGTCAAAAACATGCCTGAAGAGGCAGAGGTAATTGCAGTACGATTTTCAGGCTTATGGGGTAGTCGCTGGTCTAGAGCCTGGCTTGGCAAATCGCCTTCCTTCTTTTCAACGCTCTTAAAATCATTGGGCTTAATTTTGAGCAACCTGCTGTTTTTTATGCCACGACGCAGCGTATTAATCGAGTTTGAAAACATTACGAACGGAGCTAAAGCCCGAAGTAAAGCAGGCAAAACAGAGTTTAACCAGTTCCTCGAAGAGACATACAATACCTATGGTGAAGAACAACCTACTTTTATCAAATACCATTTTCTGGCAAGTGCTTCAAAGCGTCAACTCCCTGAAACTATTGCCGGATCTGACAAATCACTGAAAGGCGATAACAGGGTCTCCGCTCAACACATTCCTGATGAAGTATTTGTAAAAATTAAAAAATGCATTGCTTCGATACTTGAAATTGAAAATGAATCCATTGAGCAAAAAAGTTATCTGCAACTTGATTTAGGCGCCGATTCGCTGAATATTGTCGAAATCATATCTGAAGTAGAGAATCAATTCACTACATTTTCAGCACCTGAGATTAATGAGATACGTACTGTTCAGGATTTATGCCTGGTAGCAATGGGCCGGTTCAAAAGCGAAAGCGACCTAAAACCTTCAACATTACACCGCAATCTCACAAACATTAAACGACTTTCCGTTGAAGGGAAAGATAATGTATTACACCAGTTTATTGAGGCATTTAGTAAAGATGGAAATGATCCGTTTTGCTACGATGCCATGCTGGGATCAACTTCAAGAAAGGAATTCTTTTTAAAAGCCTGTGTGGTTTCCGAACTGTTAAAAAAAGACATCAAAGAAGAGAATGTAGGTATTATGCTTCCTGCGCTACAAAGCACTACCTTATTGATTGCAGCATGCTATCTGGCTGGTAAAGTGCCTGTAATGCTCAACTGGACCGTCGGCAAAAAAGTATTATTACATTGTATCGAAACGGTTGGCGTTAATACAATCCTGTCAGCAGGTGCTTTTATTGAAAAAATCGAAGAACAACTGCCTCCTGAAATCAAGGATAAACTGGTTCTGTTAGAAAAGAAAGTGCCTGAATTATCATTAACCACCAAGTTGAAAGGGGCTATCAAGGCAAAGTTTCCAAAGTTGCTTATTTCAACTAAAAACAAGCCTGAAACAGCTGTTATTTTATTCACCTCAGGAAGCGAATCATTACCTAAAGCGGTTCCGTTAACACATAAAAACCTGGTACAGAATCTGTCTGGCGCATTTAAGCTGGCAAATGTTGATAACAATCAAACATTCCTGTCATTCCTGCCTCCGTTTCACAGCTTTGGCTTTACAGTGCTGAACATTATGCCCTTACTCACAGCCGTTAAGGTTGGTTACACACCAAATCCAACCGACTCGCGCGAAGTATTGCGCATACTAAAACATATTAAAGCCAACGTATTACTGGGCACCCCGGGCTTCTTAAAACTATTACTGTCTGAGAGCTCCTCTGCCTCCTATGCATTCAAATCTGTTAAGTTTGCCATATCAGGAGCCGAAGCCATGCCTCCGTCATTAAAAGAGCAATTTGAAACCGTAACGGACGGGGGACTTATCCTTGAAGGATATGGAATTACAGAGTGCTCTCCTGTTTTAACACTCAACCCACAAAAAAAGCAGAAACTAAACAGTGTTGGACAGTTTTTACCAGGCATTGAAGGAATAATTCTTGACCTGGAATCGAAACAGCCATGCGAGACAGGAAAGCCGGGTATGATATATGTAAACGGACCAAACATTTTTAACGGATACATCAATCAACCGGAACTGAATCCTTTTGAAACCATTAATGGCCAGAAATACTACAAGACAGGTGATCTGGGATATATTGACGATGAAGGTTATTTATTTATCACCGGACGACTTAAGCGTTTTATAAAGATAGCCGGCGAGATGATCAGCCTGCCGTTTATAGAAAAAATTCTGCTTGAAAAATATGGAAGTGACGAGGAGCAGGTCCTGGCTGTTGAAGGAAGTGATAAAACAAATCCACAACGCATAGCTTTGTTTGCAACTACCAAAATTGACCTTAACGAAGCCAATAATTATTTGCTTCAGAATGGCGTAGCCCCTATTTCAAAACTACGTGAAGTCATACAGATTGATGAGATTCCTGTATTGGGAACCGGAAAAACAGATTATAAAGTGCTTAAAGCAATGTTGGAAGAATAGGAACTCCAGGCTTCACTTAGAACAATTTTATTAAGGCTTGTGAAACCCATAAAATGAGCATGCTTAACGAAGAAAATGGTGTTTCTTACAGAGACTAAATAAATTATCTTTGCGCACCATTTATAGTGTCAGAAGATGAATCAACATTTCAAAGAAATAATACTTAAAGCTGCCGGAGCAAGCGAACTATTTGAGATAGAAACCATTCAAAACCTTTGGAGTGGTTATGGAAAGATAATTCGCATCGGATTAAAAAACTGCGATTTACAAAGCGTCGTAGTTAAGCATGTTAAACTACCCGACAACAGCAAGCATCCAAGAGGGTGGAATACCAACTTTTCACACCAAAGAAAGGTTAAATCATACAAGGTTGAAACAGCATGGTATGAATTCTGGAACAAACAATGTGATGATAGCTGTCGCACACCACATGTTTTAGCACTTGAACACATCGGAGACGAAGTATTAATGGTAATGGAGGATTTGGATGTGTCAGGCTTTTCAAGTCGCTTATCAAGTGTTAACTGGGAAAACATGCAGGCATGCATCAGCTGGCTGGCTAATTTTCATGCTACATTTATCAACCAAGCACCTGACAAGCTATGGGAAGCCGGTACATACTGGCACCTGGACACTCGCCCGGACGAATTAAAGATAATGGATGATGCAGAGTTAAAACAGGCCGCTCCGGCTATTGATAGGTTATTGCGAAATGGTAACTTCCAGACACTTGTCCATGGCGATGCCAAGTTAGCCAACTTTTGTTTCAGTGAGGATGGACATAAAGTGGCAGCTGTCGACTTTCAGTATGTTGGAGGCGGATGCGGCATGAAAGACCTTGCATACTTTGTTGGCAGTTGTTTATACGAAGACGATTGCGAAGCCATGGAAAACCAGATTTTAGACTTCTATTTCTCTGAATTAAAAACAGCCATCACTACAAAACATGCAGCTATTGACTTCAACAAACTTGAAAAAGAATGGCGAGAGCTCTATCCGGTTGCCTGGACTGATTTTCATCGTTTTTTAAAAGGCTGGAGCCCCGATCACTGGAAAATCAATAGCTACAGTGAACGAATGGCACGTGAAGTCATTGCAAACCTGAAGCAAAACCCATAGTACTATGAAACTATCACCTGATCAATTACACGAACTTACAGAGATAGCCATTGAAGCAGCTTCTAAAGCCGGGGTTTTAATTGCAAATAAAAGCAAAGAGAAGCTATCACATGTCAATATAAAAACAGGAGGTGATAGCCTGGCTTCACAGGTGTTTACGGAAGTAGATTTAGCCAGTGAAAAGATAATTCTTGAAACACTAAAGCCAACCATTGAGAAATATAACCTGGCCATATTGAGCGAAGAAACCACAGATGACGGCAGCCGTTTTGTAAAAGACTATTTCTGGTGCGTGGATCCTTTAGATGGTACACTACCATTTATTGAGCAAACAGATGGCTATTCTGTTTCCATTGCCCTTGTTGACATGAGTGGAACTGCTCATATTGGTGTTATTTATAATCCGGTAGACGGAACACTTTATCATGCTATAAAAGGCGAAGGTGCTTATAAAAACTATAAAAAATGGACCTTGAGTGCATCCAAACAAAACTACACGCTAGTTTGTGACAGAAGCTTCTTAAAACACCCCTTATACAATAAGGTAGTAAAGGAGTTAAAAAGCAATACAAGCAAAAAAATAACCATAATCAACCATGGCGGAGCAGCTATGAATGCCATGTGGGTACTTGAAAACACACCTGGTATTTATTTTAAATTCCCTAAAGCAGAGAGTGGAGGTGGCAGCCTGTGGGATTATGCGGCATCATCCTGCATTTTTAACGAAATTGGCGCATATGCGATGAGCTATAACGGCGAACCATTAGACTTAAACAGAAAGGATTCAAGCTTTATGAATCATAAAGGAATTCGTTATGTTTCAGAAATACCTGATAGACCTCATTGATGGCATTTCTTCGAGTGTACCAATAGGTATTGACATACCAAAGTATACCACCTGCTTGGTATTACCGCTACTAAGAATATTCCCAATTACTGTGGGTGACCCTATAAAAAAGTTACCATAACGTGCAGCTACTCCAACATCCCAACCCAGAACATTAGAATATGTCACAGGTAAATAAGCACCCCATTTTCGCTTTTCATAGCGTACTGTTACGTTACCGCGCCATACATTATGCTGTACAAGATTAACTAGTTTGTTATAATAATGTGGCCTCAATACAACAGTTGAGTTAACAAATAAGTTTGGTCGAATGCAATAGTCAATATTCCCACCAATTGTCAGCGGTAAATTCGTTTTAAAACCACCCCCCTTCAACTCTTCATAGTCAATAGATTTTTCAATAGAATCTTTCAGGGCCTCAAGAGTTTCAATCCCTTTAAAACGCGAATAAGGCACATCTTCCATTTGCACATAATACGAAGCCTGATTCTTTGTTTTTTTATGATTTATTTTCCCAATATCAGCAACAACAAGTCCTAATTTATACTTGTAAGGTACACCTTCAATATCCTTTAAATGATCGGGCAAATAAGAATAACTCAAACCTAAATCCATCCCAATGCCAAAATCACCTGACTGCTCTACAATATCACCACCGTCAATAGTTTTACTCAGACTTTCGTTAAATCCATAAGACATATTCATATCAAAATGAGCTATTGACTCTTTGTCAAACATAACATCAATATCAGCCATCTCAAGATAACCGGCTCCTGAACCGTTTAAAATTTTCAATACGACTCCTCCTGTGAACCAATGGTTCTCAGAGCGGGAAATTGTCGTTGACCAAATAAAATCATACTCTACCCAGCTACTCAGAAGCGAACGGAAATACTCATTTTTTATATCTTCGAAATATTCAGGATTATCAATCCCTTTAAATATTTTCAACAAATCATCGTTGGAGGAATTGTAAACACCATCGGCTCTTACATTAGTGCTTATTCCAAATGAATGTTTCTCATTGAGTTTAAACGTAATCGAAGGAACCATTAGCCGCCCCTTTACATACAGTAATGATTCTTCTGATGCTAAAAAATATTTCAGGTCACCCATTCCAATTCTTGAAATAACATCCCAAAAATCGGCTGACACAAGGCTAAAATCTCTTAAGAGCCCAATGTTTCCCGTTAGTAAATTGATGTTCCATTTAGCATCATGACGCGTTAATTCTGCCGGCTGATTCGTAATCGCAACAAATGGCGTATATGGACTGGTATGAATACCTGTAAACTCCTGGGCGCGCGCCAAAGAAAACAAACATGCAATATACAATAACAGAAATAGCCGCTTCATAATGTTTAAATTGATACTAAAGTAATTGAAAAATATTATTGAATGAACCTTTTTAAATAACTTTATCCCATTGACGAACCTAAATCAATACAATGTCAATACCTATCAGATATCGAGATTTAAAATCCGAACTTAAAATTACGACTGCTCGTAGTGGTGGTCCTGGTGGTCAAAATGTTAATAAAGTAAATTCAAAAGTTATTCTGCGTTTTGATATAGGCAATTCATTGCTTTTATCAATTGATGAAAGGCAGCTATTGATTGCCAAACTAAAAAACCGCCTTAGTAATGATAATGAACTAATAATAAGTTGCCAGATCAGTCGCTCACAGTTACAAAATAAAAACCTGGCTATTGAAGAGTTTTACAGGGTCATTGAAAAAGCACTGACGCCAGTGAAGAAGAGGTTTAAAACCAAAAGAACCAGAGCCTCGGTTGAAAAACGCTTATCGAACAAAAAACAGCATTCACAAAAAAAGGCTAACCGCCGAATGAAGGATTTTTAAGATTTGACAGTAATAGAAGCCCAATGTCAACTCAGCTTATTAGGTGGATCTTTAACATTTCATTATTTTTGCAGCGTATATAAATCAATTAATACAACACAATGAAAGACATCACTCTAGGTCAGGGTCTCGAAAAAATAACTTTCGGATTAAACAGACAAGAAATCACACAACTAATAGGTGAACCTAGCGAAGTTGAAGCAATGGATGGGGACAAGGATTCAGGTGCAATGGAAGCCTGGCATTACGATGAAATGCACTTATCACTGTCATTTGAGGAGGATTGCAACTGGAAGTTAACTTCAATAACATCTGCGTCACCTGATGTTCTGTTTGAAGGCATTGACCTGATTGGCTTAAGCCAGGGGGAAGTGATGGAGCAAATGGAAGTATTTAATTTGGGTGAATTTGAGTTAGAAGATTTATCAACTGACATCATACCAAATCAAACACTGGCGGCTAATCCTGACTTTAGTCTTAATCTGTTTTTCGACCACGACATACTTACTGAGATTCAGTGGGGTCCGTTTTGGGATGACGAATCAGAGATGCCTATCTGGCCAGATAAAAACTAAGGCATCATATTATATAAAAGAATGGTGATGGGCAAAAACTCTTTCAGCTCGGCACGCGCCACTTTAAGGGCTTTTCCCATTTGGTTTTCAACCGTTTTCTCAGCAATACCAATTTCTCTGGCAATCTCTTTATAGCTCTTCCCTTCGAAACGACTTAACTCGAAGACTCGTCTGCACTGAGGCGTCATTTTTTCAACTGCCTGTTGAATGCGCTCCATAATTTCACCTTCCAACAAACGTTCAGCACTTTTATCTTTTAAAGCCTCATAGTTCAATTGTATTTGCTGAACATTGCCAACATATTTGTCCTGAACCTTCAGGTGGCGAAGGTAATTCAGACATAAATTCCGGACTGATTTATATAAATAAGCATTAAGAAATGTACCAAGCTTAATGTTCTGACGTTTTTCCCACAGCTTTAAAAAGGCTTCCTGCACCAGGTTAGATGCCATATCCGCATCAGGCACATACTCTTTTGCATAAATAACCAATGCTGGCTGAAGCTGATTGAAGATGTTTCGATACATATCCTCATCACCTTTTTGCAAAAGCTCTAACGTGTCCTTATCAACGGATTTTTGCATGACTAGTATTCACCCCGTGTTAATACAATACAATTATAAGAAAAAATAAGGCTACGCAAGAATGATAATACTCATACGTTACTTATTTTTAAGGAAACAAAAAACCAACCCTGGTAAAAGAGTTGGTTTTCATAAGCTAATATTGTATTGAATATCTACCTCCAGCTATTAAACATTATAAGTAGTACTGGCTGTATCACCACCTCTGCCAGTCCAGTTGGTATGGAAAAATTCACCACGAGGTTTATCTACACGTTCATAGGTATGAGCACCAAAATAATCACGTTGTGCCTGTAATAAATTAGCTGGCAAACGTTCTGAACGATAGCCGTCAAAATAACTTAAGGCAGTTGCAAAAGCTGGCGTTGGTATTCCGTTCATTACCGCCGTGGCAACAACTTTACGCCAACCGCTCTGTGCCTTCTCAACAGCATCTTTAAAATATGGATCAAGCAATAAATTGGTTAATCCGGGCTGATTATCGTATGCTTCCTTAATCTTCCCTAAAAAGCCTGAACGAATAATACATCCTCCTCGCCACATTAAAGCAATACCTCCATAATTCAGATTCCAGTTATTTTCTTCAGCAGCCGCACGCATAAGCGCATATCCCTGCGCATACGAAACAACTTTAGAGGCATATAAAGCATCTTTGATGGCTTTTATAAACTCTTGCTTATTTCCTTCGAACTTTGGTGCAGGACCTGATAAAACAGCTGATGCCTCAACCCTCTCGTCTTTGATTGATGATAAGCAGCGTGAAAAAACCGCTTCACCAATCAATGTTAAAGGCACTCCCAGATCAAGGGCTGTAATACCCGTCCATTTACCCGTACCTTTTTGACCCGCTTTGTCCAGAATCTTTTCAACCAATGGCTCACCATCTTCATCCTTAAACGCCATAATATCGCGCGTTATTTCAATCAGGTAGGAATCCAGCTCCTGCTCATTCCACTCCTTAAACACCTCGTGCATTTCATCAGCAGAAAGACCAAGCAGATCTTTCATTATATGATAGGCTTCAGTGATTAACTGCATATCACCATATTCAATACCGTTGTGCACCATTTTCACAAAGTGACCTGCTCCGTTTTCACCTACCCAGTCACAACACGGTGATCCATCTTCAACTTTTGCGGCTATTGATTGAAAAATAGGCTTCACAGCAGGCCAAGCAGCTTTTGAGCCACCAGGCATGATAGATGGGCCCAGCAAGGCCCCCTCTTCTCCTCCCGAAACACCAGCTCCAATGTAATGAACACCTTTTCCTTCAACAATTTTTACACGTCTGTCGGTATCAGGATAGTGGGTATTTCCGCCATCAATAATAATATCACCAGGCTCAAGTAAGGGCAATAAAGCATCGATTGTTGCATCAACTGCACCTCCTGCTTTAATCATCATCATAACCTTTCGAGGGCGCTCCAATGATGCCACCAACTCCTCCAATGAATATGTTCCTTGTATATTTTTATCCTTTCCGCGAGCATTAATAAAATTATCTACTTTTTCTGTAGAACGATTATATACCGAAACTCGGTATCCTTTACTCTCCATATTTAGCACCAGGTTTTCACCCATTACGGCTAAGCCTATCAAGCCTATATCTGATAGTTTTTGCATGTTTTTAAATCTTTATTTTATCCAGAATCATTAGACTATATAACATCTGATATTGACAGATGTTTAAAGAGATTCTTTCACTTGGGAAAATTTATTAGTCAAAAGCACATACACCTTTCAATTCAATAGATGCCTCTTACATTAAATCATACCTGACAAGTCACTACGACTTGCTTTTCTTGATATTCCTCAGGCGTCTGATAAAATGACGACGTTTGTAATAAAGCACAATAGATGGGATGTAAGCAACCGCAAAACCAAGCGCCAATATTAAGATGCTTAAACGAAGCATTCCCCAGTTGCGAAGAGAGAAAGCCAAAATGACGAACCCAATATTAATAGCCCCTATTATTAAACTGATTTGCAAGTGCGAGAAACCCAATGCCAGCATACGGTGATGAATATGGTTTTTATCAGCCATAAAAGGCGAATTACCTTGTGCAACCCGTAACATAAACACACGCATGGTATCTACAATAGGAACAATTAAAATAGCCATCGCAACGGCAGGAGCGCTGTTCATGGTATGAATTAACTCATGTTGATTATCTGCCTTATTAAACTCACTAAAATGAACGGCTACAACTGCCACCAAAAAGCCAAGTATCAATGAGCCGGTATCTCCCATAAATATTTTCTGGCGTCTTGAGAAAATATTATAGTATGCAAAAGCTAAAAGTCCTCCAACCAAAGCTGCAGCCAAAGTTGGTATGTGGTAATCCTCATTAATGTAGTACCAAACAGAAAAAGATAACATACTGATGATACCGGTAATAGCTGCAAGACCGTCAATACCATCAATTAGGTTAAAACCATTAATGATAAAAACCATTCCAACGATGGTTAATACTGTTCCCCAGAACGGATCCGGCTGCAGGCCAAAGAAACCGTGAAAATCGGTAATTTGCAGTCCGCCAAGACCTACAACAATAATCACTGCAATAAGCTGCCCGGCCAGTTTAACCATCGGTGCCGTCACAAGTATATCGTCTTTAATACCTATGCCGAATATAATTAACAAAGCAGGTATTAAAAATGGTATCTCAATAAATTTAAACCAATCAACAAACAATGAATAGGTAAATAAGAAACCTACAAATATGGCCAGACCACCAAGAGTAGGAATACGCATGCGATGAACACTACGTTTGTTCGGTTCGTCAAAAAGGTTTTTTGAGTGGGCGACCCTCAAAATGGTTGGTATTGTTAAAAACACCATCATAAAAGATAAGAAAGACGCAAAAGGCACTAATAACTGTACAATGTAACCGTTCATATGTAATGTTTCAGCAATAATTGTAGACAAAAGTAATAAAAAGGATGACAGCAATGGATAATATTCCAACTATACGTTAATCACATGCTTTAGGTTATCATTTGTTATATTCGCATGCTAAAGAATAGATGATGAACAAAGTACAACTTATAAAAAACTTACTACCAGGCTTTTTGCCAATCCTTGTTTTTATTGTAGTTGATGAAATATGGGGCACCATTTACGGATTGATCGTTGCCATTTTTATCGGTATTATCGAATTGATCATTGGCTATGTCAGAGATGGTAAAATAGAACGCTTTATTTTATTTGATGTTGGACTCATTATTGCTCTCGGGGCAATATCTATTATTCTTGATAATGACTTATTCTTTAAACTAAAGCCTGGCATCATCAGCCTCATAATGACAGGCCTCATAGGCTTCTCTGCTTTTTCAAAGCATAACCTCATGTTGCAAATGACACAGCGCTACATGAAAAACACGCAGATGAATCCCTATCAGTTATGGATAATGCAACAAAGCATGAAACGTATATTCTGGCTCTTGTTCATCTATTCATTACTGACCCTTGCTTCTTCTTTTATTGACAATAAAGCGATCTGGAGCTTTATGGGAAGTGCTGGTTTATTTGTTGTTATGGCTATATTTCTGGCCTACGAATGGCTCCTTAAAAAAAGACAAAATAAACTATATCAGCATGAGGAATGGCTACCGTTGATCGATGAGAAAGGACAGATACTTGGTTCTGCCCCCCGCTCTATTGTGCACCAGCAGTCATTTTTACTGCATCCGGTTGTACACTTGCATGTTATTAGCAATGCGAGCATATTATTACAAAAACGCCCTTCTCATAAATTGATTCAGCCAGGTAAATGGGATACGGCTGTAGGCGGTCATGTTGCAGCAGGAGAAAGCATTGAGTTATCATTACAAAGAGAAACATCAGAAGAAATAGGCCTGACAAATTTCAATGCTACTGCTATCGGGCAATACATCTGGACAAGCGATGTAGAAAAAGAGATGGTATTCTGCTTCATTGCCCAACACAAGGGGCCTTTTAATTTTGACAAAAAAGAAGTGGATGAAGTGCGTTTTTGGCCAATTGAAGAAATTAAAGAAAACATTGGCAAAGGGGTATTCACACCTAACTTTGAACATGAATTCCAGAAGTTTGCTGATCGATTAATTACGAAAGCTCACAAAAATCATTAAGCCTCAGTAATTAATTGCTTATTTTGGCCAACTAAAAATATATCACATCATTAC
>JAKSBD010000036.1 GCA_022361295.1 Bacteroidales bacterium | reverse complement strand
GACAGGTCGGCCGGAAGGTTGGACTCAACGACTAGTTTGCGCCATTGTAGTTCATTGGTTCTGGCTACTTGTAGCTGCTTGATTTCGTGCTTGTCTTTTCCTTTACTCATGTTGTTTCTTATTGCTAATTCATAGGCCTTGTGGTAATAGCCAATAAAATTTTTCCAAAGTGCTCTTTGGGCAATTTCTCTTGCGTTCTCACGATATTTCTCTATCACTTCGTCGGGCTGCTGTGCAAAGCGCTGAATATAATGCGCCATATTGTGGACGAGCTCGGACGTATTGGAGTCGTTTCGGTCAATGACTTCAACTCCACCTTTACCATTTTGGGCAATTTGCATCACCCATTTTCCAAATCCGGCCAACGATGTGGTGATGGTTGGTACACCAAAGGCTACACTCTCCATTGGTGTATAGCCCCATGGCTCATAATATGATGGAAAAATGGATAAATCCAGTCCCATTAGTAAATCGTAATAAGCTTTATTGAAAATGCCATCATGCCCTGTTAAGTATGTTGGTGCAAATATCACCTTCACCTTTTCGCCCGCATCATTTGTAAAGCCAACTTGCTTTATTTTGTTTAAAATAGGGTCATGATCAACATTACCGAGGTAATGAGTTATAAATGGCGTTACAAGCGCTTCGTCTTTTTTATTTTTCGCCAGGCTATTGACCAAATCCTTTCGTGGTCCGCGCTGATCACCCGGAATAAAGAAAAAGGCAACAATCTCACGTTCCATAGCACGGTCGTGGTTTATCTGGCCCAATGTATCCAGCAATACATCAATACCTTTGTTTTTGAACTCGTAGCGTCCACCGGTACCCACAAATAAAGTATCGGGTGGTAATGAATAGCCCAGCATTGTTTCGGCAACTACTTTTAATTGCTTACGTGATGACTCTTTAGTGCTTTTCAATGTGCCGGCTTCCGGAACAAAATCATCTTCAAAACCATTGGGTAATACTACATCAACGGCACGATCATAAAACTGCTTGCATTCCCTGGCAGTAATTTCACTCACAGTAGTCAGGCAGTCGGCAGCCAGTGCAGCTTTCTTTTCCAATGAACACTTAGCAGATACATTATACTGGTTGGTTTTTTCTTTTGTATCAAACTTGTATAAGTTATCATACAAGGCTTCACCATTGCTGGCTAATACCCTTCCAAGCATTGTGGCATGAGTGGTAAATATGGTGGCAATTTCCGGCATATGATGCTCAATGTATAAGCATCCGGCACCGGTCATCCACTCATGAAACTGAGCAACCACCTTTTCACGCACAGATACGTGGTCTTTCACAAAGCATTCGATAATTTGACCGGCAGCGTATCCGAAAATGGCCGGTTCATGGTAGTCATCAGCACCATAGAGAGACTCCAATCGATACACTTCCCACATTTTGGCATAGAAGGCATCCTTGTTTTTAAGCAAAGGTTTGAAATCGATCAGGATGACCTGTGGTTCACCCGGAATCTTCCAGCGGCCTATTCGTATGGGGATACCACGCTTAATTGCTTTTTGTTTAAATTCAGGATAAAGAGTGTCATCTTCTTTAAATTCCTTTTCGCGATGCTCCTTATAGTTAAAATCAGGACCAATGTATATAATGTTATCCTTAAGCGTTTGCTTAAGTGATTGTGCCTTTGTAGAAATAACCGTATGAATTCCTCCTACTTTATTACATACTTCCCAGCTGACTTCAAAAATAAAATCGGGATCTGGTTTTACCTTTTTCATATGATTATAGTTTATAGTATTTTTTCATATGCAAATACCTTTAATTTGCCTTTATTGTCAAGCTTTTTATAAAGCCAATTACATATGCGTTGTTTCCGAAAGATTCACTGATAATGTCTCATTACCCTTGCTAATCCTGAAGTATTTGCTTTTTAAGCTTATTTATTTCTTTTTCATATTGCTTGATAAGCCTGTCTTTTTGTTGCATTTCGTGATTAACAGCTTCCTTTTTCCGGGCATCCATTAGTTCGTTAATCCGTATCTTAAAATCACTCAATACATTCATGTAATTAATAAATGCATCATATGGCGAGTTGTATGGATTAAAATATGAGTGTACATCACCATCAGAAAAGAACTTAGTGCACATATAATAGAAGTGGTCACTGCTTTGCAGGTAGTTCCAGTCCTTGTTAATGCGCTCATCATTAAGTGTAAGTACATCTTCGCGCAATTCATTTAATTTGGTAAATGCCTCGTCTTGCAGTGAATTACCTAACCATGCAGATAAATCACGCTCTTCATCGGCCCAGGAAATGGCGTGAGGTACATGAGCAACTGCTATTGGCTGATATTTTTTAATGGCTTCAGAAGGGGTGATAAACTCATAATTTTTTGAATTAAGTATGGCAGCAGGTAAATTTTTCAGAAAATCAAAGATGCCGGACTTCTTCTTCTGGTGTTCACCAAATGTTTCGTAGTCCATGAAAATATTGACTATTTCTTCCTTTTCATCCATTTGATTCATCCAACTCACTAATTTCTCAGTAGTTAATGGCCATTCGTTCCATCCTTCTTCAGAGAACCGGAATGCAATGTCATCGCTTAATGTGTAATTGCGCATCAGCAGTTTTAATTTAGGGTTGATGGCATTACAATAGAGGTAATTAGGGCTTTTCCACCCAAGTATGTGTTTAGCCCCTTCGGTAAGCATGCCTTTGTATCCCATGCTGGCAACCGTTTTTCCTATCTCATCAGAGTAAACCAACTCCGTATTTCGGAATACCTTGGGTTTTTGACCAAATAGCTCATGAATACGCTTACTGTGGGCTTTAACCTGTGCTTTAAATTCATCATTGTTATTGAGGCCGGCAAGCGAATGAGAGTATGTTTCAGCCATAAACTCGACACACCCTGTACTGGCAAGTTGTTTGAAGCTTTCTATTACTTCGGGAGCATATTGCTCAAACTGGTCGAGTACAACACCGGTAATGGAAAAGCTCACTTTAAAGTTTTTATTATTGGTTTTTATCAGGTTCAATAAAATCTCATTGGCCGGCAGATAACACTCTTTCACTATTTTTTGCATGATAGATTCATTGGTGAAATCATCGTAATAATAGTGGTCGTGGCCAATATCAAAAAAACGATATCTTCTTAAACGTAATGGTTGGTGAACCTGAAAATATAAACAAATTGACTTCATATAGTTTAGTTTTAGAGATTAAAGGAATGAGTTAATTGCGCCATTATACACATTGTGTACATGCAAAGCTGCGTTAGTCCACTTCAGATTGTCAACTTCTTCTTTGCCTTTTTCTTTAAATATACCTGAAAGTGAATCGTATTTAATGATTCCGTAAATGGCATCGGCCAAAGCATCAATGTCCCAGTAATCGACTTTTACAGCATGGGTTAATATTTCAGAAACACCTGACTGTTTGGAGATAATAACCGGAACATTTGATTGCATGGCCTCTAGAGGTGAGATGCCAAAGGGTTCTGAAACCGATGGCATAACATACACATCGCTCATTTCAAACATTTTAAATACATCGTCACCCTTGAGGAAACCTGTAAAGTGGAACCTGTCGGCAATACCCAGCTGAGCAGCACGAGCCACCATTTTCTCTAACATATCGCCGCTTCCTGCCATAACAAAACGAACATTGTCAGTTCTTTTTAGCACTTCGTTAGCAGCTTCAACAAAGTACTCGGGACCTTTTTGCATTGTTATTCTGCCCAGGAAGGTCACAACCTTTTCTTTAACGCCTTTTTTAATGGTCTTTTTTTGTTCATATGTTACCGGCTCAACAGCGTTGTATACAGTTTCAACCTTATCAGGATCCTGACCATATTTTTCAATAACGATGTTACGCGTCAGGTTACTTACTGCAATAATTTTATCGGCGGCATCCATACCCATTTTTTCTATTTCAAAAACCTTAGGATTGACGCTTCCGCCACTTCGGTCAAAATCTGTAGCATGCACGTGTACCACCAATGGTTTGCCTGATATTTCTTTTGCTGCGATTCCGGCAGGATAGCATAACCAGTCGTGGGCATGTATCACATCATGCTCGTTATCCATGCTGATTGTAGAAGCTACATATGCATATTTGTAAATTTCTTCAATCAGGTTAGAGCCATACTTACCGCTAAACTCAAGTTTCCCTTCTTTATTGACTTTAAAAAGTTTGTTTTTACCAAACAATTTTGAATCTCGGAAGGTGTAGTATTCGTCAGGGTCGTTATAGGGGATCAGCTCTGATTCTACTTCGAGGTATGTATGTTTTGATTTAAATTTTTTGATGTGTTCCTGAACTTGCTTAATGTGCGTATTATTGGCACCCACCAACTGCATTTTACTTTGATCTTCATCGCCGTATGCTTTTGGTACTACAAAAACTATATCTAAATCATCAATTTTAGATAAGCCTTTGGTTAAACCGTAGCAGGCAGTTCCTAAACCACCTGATATATGAGGAGGAAATTCCCATCCGAACATTAATACTTTCATAAAAAACTACTTATCAGATAGATTATTAATCATTTTACCAACCCTTATGATTTCAGCAACGCTCAATGCGTATGAGGTGGCTTCATTGGGTTTATGAGGCGGATTGCCATCGTATATTTGAGAAATGGAACCAATACCATGTTCGGTTACACATGCCTCAAATCCTTCAAGTAATCGTTTTATGTGTGCTACACCCGATGCTTTATGTAGCTCGAGGTAAGCATCAGCATAATGTCCAAATAACCATGGGAAAACAGAACCATTGTGTAAAGCCCTGTTTCGTTCGTATTCGTTACCGTTGATTACGCCCAGATAGTCTTGGTTATTAGGAGATAGGGTTCTCAGACCTCTAGGTGTCAAAAGGTCTGTTTCAATTTTATCAAGAATTGCTTTTTTCTGTTCTGTATTTAAGCAGGAATTAGGTAATGAAGCAGCAAACAGCATATTGGGACGAATGCTCCAGCTGGTGTAATCACCCGTTACATAGTCAGCCAGATAGGCTTTTTCATCATCCCAGAATAACTGATTAAAACTTGTTTTAATTAGCTCAGGAAAATCTTGCCATTCCTTTAGGAATGCTTTGTCTTTGCCTGTGGCAGCCAGTTCTAAGGCGAAAACAATGGCATTGTACCATAGCGCATTGACTTCGACAACATAGCCCATGCGTTGCTGAAGAAAAGTACCGTTGTTGCGTACCTTCATCCATGTAACACCTTTTTGATTGGTCCAAAGTAAACCGTTGTCATGTAGTTCATTGGCCAGATGAGATTTGCCTTTGTAATTTTTAAAAATCTGTTTAATGGTCTTTTTATATTTTGACCAAATGTAAGCTTTATCAGCTCCAAAAGCTGCATATTGTTGTAGTGTCCAGAATAACCATAAAGGTACATCAACCGAAGTACGATCCTTATTAAGTGCTTTCTCCGGAGAGAAACGATTAGTAATGCTTTTTAATGAGGTGGTCAAAACCTTATTAAAGGTTTTTTCATCATCTCTCGCTAAACAAAGTCCGGGAATAGACAAATATGTATTTCTTTCACTATGGCTTAAAAACGGAAAGCCATTAATAACACTAACCGTTTTGCCTTTGCGGGATATGGTTTGTTGAGCCGAATTATCCAGACAACTTTCGAAACTGTCGCGTTTTATGCGTTTTTTAAGTTCAGAATTAAACTGTCTTGCCAGTGAGCCGGGTGCTGCTTCTTTGGTGCCTGCAGAGAAAATGATTGGGGAACCTTTTTTGATTTCCATCTCAAAATACCCGGGTACAAACAAGTCTTCGTGGCATTCATAGCCCCGTTTCTTCTCCTCTTTGTATTCGATGTCAAAATACCAGTCTGGAGCATGAACAAATTCAGCCTCCCTTGACGTTTGCATAATCAGGTTTGGAAAACCATCATAAAGTTGAAGACTAATACCATTTTTAACTTCCGCCGCCCGTGTATTGGCATCAAGATTGGCTTTGGTTAAAGAGTGAATATTACGGAAAGCCACAAAAGGCTGGAAACGAATGGTTGTTGGCGAATGAGCTTCGAGCAAAGTGTACTTTACCAAAATGCGTTGTTCTTTTTCTACCAGCAGAATTTCTTTCCTTAGCAGAACGCCTCCTACACGATAAGTAATAGCCGGGTTAGGATCTACCTCATACTCCCTGATATACTTATGACCTTTAGGACTATAAGTTCCCGGATATTTATGAATACCCAGGTTAAATGGCGCACCATGTTGAATAATCGTTTCATCCAATGAAGAAAGCAGAACATGATTATCTCCGTTAAATTCTTCGATTGGACAAATTAAAAGCCCATGGTACTTACGGGTGTTACAATTAATAATGGTTGAACTGGCAAAAGAGCCTGCTCGATTGGTACGGATGAATTCCCTTTTTAAGGAGTATTCAGTGTTTACCAATTGAGCCTTGTCGAACTTTAAGTAACTCATACGCAAATGGTAATAGTCTGATTAAAATTAAATTCCTGTTGTTGCGTTGTTTTACTCCCCTAGAATTCCCGTATCAAATTTAGGTAATTTTTTAGCTCAACTTACTATATTTGTGACAAAAATCATTTTTTTAATGATTTATAACATAGATTAGGAGATGTAAGTAAGTTTCGTTGTGGTGTTTTAAATTGAAACCCTGGAGCTTTTAAAGGTGATAAATAATAAGTTTGACGAAGGTGGAATCATATTTAATTAACAAAAACATAATGTATAAACTAGGCATATTAATTGTATTGGTGTTGTTCGGAGCAGGGGTCATGGTGACAGCCCAAAAACAAGTTGCTATTACGATAGATGATGTACCAAACATCAGAAAATATCAATTAGATGGAAAAATAGCTTTTCTTACTTATCTAAGTGAAAATAATATACCGTCTGCCATTTTTATTAATGAAAGCAGGTTATTAAAAGATTCAGATGCCAGTAATAATTATTTAAAGCCATGGATTGATGACAAGTACGTCACAGTTGGCTCACATACTTATTCTCATCCGCATTATTCGGAAGTTGAACTTGAGGAATTTACTAAGGACATTATCAAAGGTCTTGTGGTAAGTACCGGGTTAGCTGCTCAAACAGGGAAGACCATTGATTATTTCCGATTTCCGTTTAATGATTTAGGAAATGATTTGAATGAGCACAATGCTATTCAGGATGTTCTGGATTCATTGCATCTTATATTAACACCCTTTACAGTTGAAAGTTCTGATTGGATGTTTAATTCGATTTATGAATATTACCTGAAGAATGATAGTATTAATAAAGCAGAAGAGATTGGTCGGGCCTATGTGGATGCAACCATGAAAAGTTTTGAATGGATGGACTCATTAACCATAGCTCAATATGGAAGGACAGTCAAGCATATTTACCTTTGCCATGATAATTCCATTAATGCTGATTATTTACCCATAATAGTTGATAAACTAAGAGCTTCAGATTATCAATTTATTAGTTTGGATGATGCAATGAACGATGAGGTATATCAACAACCGAGTCATTTCCATAAGAGTTGGGGAATATCATGGGTTTACCGATGGATGACTGATGAAGAGGAGAGAAAAAAGCTTATGCGCCAGGAGCCGGGTGTAATGGAATATTATAAAATATATGAGCGTATTCGGTCTGTTCCAAAGTATTGAATTGATTACCTGATTTTTTGTCACATATTTTTAATTATTTAAGTCATAATGACATGTAACTAGCTGTTTGTTAGGTCAATGTGTCTTAGTTGTGGATTAGGTATGGCATTTGATAATTGTGATTTATCAAAAAGAAAATACCATGAACTTCAATAACTATACAATTAAGTCACAGGAAGCCATTCAACAGGCGCAACAAATTGCACAGTCATTTGGACACCAGCAAATTGAGAATGCTCATATCTTAAAGGGTGTTTTCATGGTCGACGAAAATGTACTGCCATTTATCCTTAATAAGTTGAGCGTTAATACAGGTGTTTTTCAGCAAACGCTAGATAGTGTTATTCAGAGTTTCCCAAAAGTAGAAGGTGGTAATATAATGTTATCGCGAACGGCAACATCAATGCTTCATAATGCAGCCAATGTGGCTAAAAAGATGAAGGATGAATATGTGGCTGTAGAGCATTTATTATTGGCCATTTTAAATGCTAAAGATGAAACTGCACGTTTGCTCAAGGATAGTGGCGTTGGTGAAAATGAATTATCTAAAGCGATTGAAGAGCTCAGAAAAGGAAAGAACGTTACCTCGCAATCGCAGGAAGAAACGTATCAATCGCTTGAAAAGTATGCTCGTAATTTAAATAAACTGGCCAATGATGGTAAGCTTGACCCGGTAATTGGAAGAGATGATGAAATACGTAGGATATTACAAATTTTATCGCGACGGACAAAGAACAATCCAATGTTGGTGGGAGAGCCTGGAACTGGTAAGACAGCAATTGCTGAGGGTTTAGCACACCGTTTGGTAAAGGGTGATGTGCCAGAGAATTTAAAGGATAAAATCATCTATTCGTTAGATATGGGAGCCCTTATAGCCGGAGCCAAATATAAAGGAGAATTTGAGGAGCGGCTTAAATCAGTGGTTAAAGATGTTATTTCAGAAGAAGGCCGCATCGTTTTATTTATAGATGAGATTCACACATTGGTTGGTGCAGGTGGTGGCGAAGGTGCCATGGATGCAGCCAATATCCTTAAACCGGCATTAGCTCGTGGAGAATTGAGAGCTATTGGTGCAACAACTTTAGATGAGTTTCAGAAGTACTTTGAAAAGGATAAGGCTCTTGAACGGCGTTTTCAGAAGGTAATGGTCAATGAGCCCGATAAAGAGAGCGCAATTTCTATTCTGAGAGGGATAAAAGACCGTTATGAGAAGCACCATAAGGTAAGGATCAAAGACAGTGCTATAGTTTCTGCAGTTGAGTTATCGCATCGTTACATAAGCGATCGTTTTTTACCGGATAAAGCTATTGACTTAATGGACGAAGCAGCATCAAAATTGAGGCTTGAGATGAACTCAAAGCCTGAAGAGCTGGATATTCTGGATCGTCGCATCATGCAATTTGAAATAGAGCTGGAGGCAATTAAGCGAGAAAATGATAAGGCAAAGGTTACGCAAATAAAGAAAGAACTGGCCGATCTAAAGGAGCAGCGTAACAGTATTTTTGCCAAGTGGGACAGTGAAAGGAGTGCAGCAGAAGAAGTGCAGACCATTAAAACGAAAGTTGACCAACTTAAACAGGAGGCCGACAAAGCTGAAAGAGACGGTAACTTTGGCCTTGTGGCAGAACTGCGCTATGGCAAAATAAAAGAAGAGGAAGAGAAACTGGAATTGGCTCAGCAACGTCTTAATGAAAACCAGGAAAATGCCCTGATTAAGGAAGAGGTAAGCAGTGATGATATTGCTGAAGTAGTGGCAAGGTGGACAGGTATTCCTGTTGCGAAAATGATGAGCAGTGAAAGGGAAAAGCTCCTTAAGCTCGAATATGAATTGCATAAACGCGTCGTAGGTCAAAACGAAGCTATCGAAGTGGTTTCAGATGCTGTACGTCGTTCACGTGCAAATTTACAGGATAGTCGTCGACCAATTGGCTCATTCCTTTTTTTGGGTACCACAGGTGTGGGGAAAACAGAATTGGCAAAGACTCTGGCTGATTATCTGTTTAATGATGAAAATGCCTTAACTCGCATTGATATGAGCGAATACCAGGAACGACATGCTGTAAGCCGACTGGTTGGAGCGCCTCCCGGATATGTAGGTTATGATGAGGGAGGACAGCTTACAGAAGCGGTACGTCGTAAGCCGTATTCGGTTGTTTTACTGGATGAAATAGAAAAGGCTCATCCCGATACCTTTAATATCTTGTTACAGGTATTGGATGAAGGACGATTAACGGATAATAAAGGACGGGTGGCCGACTTTAAAAATGCCATTATTATAATGACATCGAATATGGGATCACATATCATACAAAATAAGCTGGAAGGTATGGATATGAAACAGCGTGAATGTTTTGTAGATGATACGAAGACGGAGGTGGTGAAATTACTAAAGCAATCAATTCGTCCCGAATTTCTGAACAGGATAGATGAGCTCGTGATGTTTACTCCCCTTGATCTGGATGAAGTGAAGGAGGTGGTACAGATACAAATTAAAGCGCTGAAAAAACGATTAAAGCAGAATCATTTATCCCTGGAATTGAGTAAAGAGGCTGTAGATTTTATCGCCAGGCAAGGATATGAACCGCAGTTTGGAGCGAGGCCGGTAAAACGGGTAATTCAGCGTCTGGTACTAAATGAGTTATCTAAGAAGATATTGGGAAATGAGATAATGGCGAATTCTAACATGTGGGTTGACGTTAAAGATAAGAAACTAGTATTTGTAAATAAATGATCTCTAAATATTTAATTTAACGCTAATGGTGCTATGAATCGCGCAAAGACTACAAAGTATAAGGACGTAACTTTTCAATACTTTGCGCGACCTGCGTTTTCTACTTTGGCATATTTGGGGGATATCCTGCATTTTAGGACATACTCTGTTTTTAACAGAGGTCACTGAAATTTTGCTATATTCAAACATTTAATAGCGATAACGACTTTATGGAAAACAATAAAATAGCTCAGCTCATAGAACTGCAAGCTCAAGATATTTCTCCAAAGGATTATAAAGAGTATATCTACATGCGCAGGTTAATTGATGAATTAAACGCAAGAGATTTGCCAATGGGAGTAGTTGAATTTATTAATGATAATCTAGAACTGGTAAATTATGCTATCGAGAATAAGTTTGAATTAAAAAAGCAGATTAAGATTTCAAAAAAGAATATACTTCGATTTTTGGAAAAGCAATTAAAGGTCGTTACCAGGAATCATTACCGAAATATGTGGATGGCATTGGGAATGACGGTATTTGGTGTGCCATTGGGTGTCGTGTGGGGGCAAATAACAGATAATATGGGAAGCCTTGGTATTGGAATCGCAATAGGTATGACCATAGGTCTCGCATTGGGCAACTCAATGGATAAGAAAGCAGCCAGTGAGGGACGACAATTGAATATTGAAGCTAACTCCTGAAAGAAGTTAAGGTCAAATGAATTAACGGATAAAGAGCATTGTGGCACCTTCAAGTTTCTTCTACACAAATTTCTTGAAGGTGTCATCTTCCGCTTATCGGTCAGCTATAATCCTACCTTTCTGAATAAATTATTGAGAATTTACATTTAGTTTGCAGAATTCAACTTTAAGAATTTCACTGTAAACTTCTTTATCGCTCCAGGCGTCTTCCCATTCCGGATAAAGCGTTTGTGAAGCAAACATCAGGGCATCCAGCATAAGGATGTCATTTTTGTTGACTAAATACTCGAATAAAGCAGTGTGTAAACTTATTAATTCGAATGAATGAATCGCTTTTCGTTTAAAAATATCTGATGCAGTGGTTGACTTAATCATATCATCAGTAATTAAAGCACCACTCCGGCCTTCGCGATATAGAAGAGACTCATTCTCCAGCTTTAAAAGAATGTCATCAGGATAGATAGAAAGAGCTTCATCTAATTGGCGTATTATCTTCTTAGGGGCCTCTTCCTGTATTTCCATTAACACAATTTTAATAAGCGTTAGGAATGATATCTCTGGATAACGGTTAGCCAACTTCTTCGGGTTTAACTTTTTCAGGTCATCAGTATCGTCAAGGGCATTTAATACATCTTCTATTAAATCGTCATGCTCATGAATACCTCCATTCATAGTTGACGGAATAGTGTCGTCGTCGGTATCAACATCAAAAAAGTGAAGTATTGTATTGCGGGCATCCATAACTTTATCCAGACCATAGTAATTGTAGAACAAACGTTTACTAACATATAGTAGTTCTGTGGCGGCATCTTCATCATTGACATCATTTAATGCAATTAACTCATTAAAGCGCTTCGAATCTTCATGGCGCTCTTTCAATGCTTCACTGTAGATGTATTCTTCTATAGGTAATTCGTCTTCGTACATGTGTCCTGGTGTTTAATAGTTAATTGCAGTAATATGATTTATACCAATCAATGAATTGCTTTAAGCCGTCTTCAATACTGGTGTCAGGTTTGAAGTTAATTCGCTTTTCCAAATCCGAGATATCTGCATATGTTTGATAAACATCACCCTTTTGCATTGGTAAAAAGTTTTTGACTGCTTCTTTGCCAATATGTTTTTCAAGTGTTTTAATGAAATCTAATAGCTTAACGGGCTTGTTATTGCCTATATTGAATAAACGATATGGTTTTTCTGACTCCTCAGGCGTGTCAAAAGGTAAATCAATCAGTTTTTCGATTGCTTTAACTATATCGTCAATATACGTAAAATCGCGCTCGAGCTCACCATTGTTATATACCTGAATGGTTTCATTTCTGACAATCTTATCAGTGAATGAAAAGTAAGCCATATCAGGTCGGCCATATGGTCCATAAACAGTAAAGAAACGAAGACCTGTAACCGGGATTTGATATAGTTGGGCATAACTATGTGCCATCATCTCATTTGACTTCTTAGTGGCAGCATACAGAGAAATGGGTTCGTTACAAGCTTCATTTGTGCTGAATGGAATTGCTTTTGAATTGCCATAGACTGAACTTGAAGACGCATAAATTAAATGCTTTACAGGATTGTGACGACATGCTTCCAGTATATTAATAAAGCCGATAAGGTTGCTGTCAATATATTTATAAGGTTGCTCAATACTATATCTAACACCTGCCTGAGCAGCAAGGTTAATTACATAATCAAACTGCTCGTCGTTAAATAATTGATCGAGCTCTGGCTTATTACAGATATCAAGTTTGAAAAAGTGGAATTTGCCGAATTGCTCTAATTTTTTTAGCCTGTCTTCTTTGAGTTGAGTAGAGTAGTAGCCGTTAATACAATCAATTCCTACTACTTTACAGCCCGATTGAAGCAACTGGTTACACAAATGAAATCCTATAAAACCTGCAGCACCTGTTACTAAAATATTGCAATTTTGATTTGTGATCATGTTTAGGTTGTGTTTAAAAAATTAGGCCGGTAATTTTTAAAAGTAGTATTAGTGAGGCTTAAAAATGGTGTGGTTTTATTGTAAATAAGCTTAATACTTTTTAAAGTTTGCATCCTCCAGGTTAACCACCAATGTATATCCTATATGCTGAATGCGAAGAATGATTTTTTTCTTTCCTTTAATGTCAACTACTTCTCCTTTAATGCCTTCAAGTGGACCGGAGGTAACCGTGATTTGCTGTCCTTTTTCAATCTGGTTGGCTTCAATACTAAAATCCAGCTGGTTCTCAATGGTCCGTTTCATAGCCAGAATATCACTGTCGGGAATAACGCAGGCTTTACCTTTATATGAAACATATGCCACTATGCTATTTGCTTTAAAAACATCGCGATAAGCTGCTTTAGGTATCTTTACAAAAATATACGAACTGATAACAGGCATTTCCACCCATTTTTTTCTGTCACTCCACTGCCTTAAGGTTTTCTTTAAGGGTAAATAGGTCTCAATACCAAGTGCAGTCAGTTGTTCGAAAGCTTTTTTCTCTCCACGCGATTTGGTATATAATGCATACCACTGTTTGTCCTGATTGTTGTCCAAAGCATCAAATTTTACGCGAAATTAGCAAAAAAAGAATAAGGAATTATTGATATTTGACTGTTAACTAATAAAAACTAAACACACATTTAAGTTAGTTTTGCTAATAATCAGGATAAATAAACATTATAAAACAGAATCCTATGTTTAAGTACAAGACTGGTATTATTCTAATAATTATCTTTTCGACCTTTGTTGCGCGCGCACAATTTAACGGCGGAATACATACTAATGGTGACAAGTTTTATGCCGAGTTGCCATTTGAATATGTTTACGATAAAATAGTGATAAATGCTTCGATAGATGGTGTTGAAGGGCGGTATTTACTTGATACAGGTGCAATGTGTATTCTGTTTAAAGATAGTACGCAACTCAGCTTTACTCAATCTCAGGAAATAAGAATAGGCGATGCTACAGGTAAAAAAGAAATGGCTCAACTGGTGGTGTCCAGAAATATTAAGGTTGGCGGGCTGAGCTACCAGAATATTCCAATTTTGTATGTAGATGTATTCGAAGGACCTTTTAAGTGCTTGGGTTATAAAGGAATTATCGGAAGTAATTTACTAAAGTTCGGTGCTTTTAAAATTGACTGGCAAAAGCAATACTTGGTAATTGCAGACTCTTATCAAACCATTTCGGGTAAAGAAGACAAGGGCTCAAAATTAAAGGTTAATAAGCAGCAAAGTTCTCCGTTTGTAAAGATGAAAATTAACGATAAGGATATTAAGTGGGTATTGATAGATACTGGCAGTGGAGACTCTTTTGCCTTATGGAATAAAACAGCAGACTGGCTGCTGAAAAGAGATATCATAAGCACCCCGGTTTACGTTTCTGACGGAACCAATTCTCACGGAGCATGGGGAGCCGGAGAATATGATTCGCAAATATATAGTGAAATGAATTTAGAAATAGGACAGTCGTTTTTTAATGACGCTATTATAGAAGCTGGTGCCGGGAAGTCAAAGATTGGAATGAAAGTATTGGAGCAAGGGGATTTTATGTTGGATTATCCGCAAAAGCGATTTTTCTTTAATGTAGTTGAGCCAAAAAAAGTGATGACCAGGAGTTTTGGTATTGATATTATAATGAAGGATGACCAGTTTATTGTAAATGGAGTATGGCAGGGAAGCAAGGCTGATTCTCTGGGAATAGAAAAGGGAGATATTTTAGTGGATGTTGAGGGAGTTAGCTTTAAGACTAAAAGTGCATGTGAAGTGTTTTTGTCACTCAAAGATATAACCGAAGATAAGGAAGAATTGAGTTTTATGATTCAGAAGAGTGAGGGAGAAGTAGTTGAGAAGTATCAATTATCACGGATTAAGTTTTAGTTTTTCATTGTTCTTAAGCTCTCTAATATCAAATATTAAATCGTATATTTGCGCTCAAATTTTTAAAGGTATAACTATTGGTTAGGTTTAATAAAGGAAAAGAATTCGTGTTTAAAATATGAGTTTCTATTTATTAGGTCGTTAACTAAGAATAAAGGCAAATTTTAATGCAGGAAAAAATCATTATTCTGGATTTTGGTTCTCAGTACACGCAGCTGATTGCAAGGCGAGTGCGCGAGATTAATGTGTATTGTGAAATTCACCCATTTAACAATTGTCCTGAGTTGGATGAATCTGTGAAAGGTGTTATTTTAAGTGGAAGTCCTTACAGTGTGCGCGATGAAGAAGCACCAAAACCTGACTTGACTGCTATTAAGGGAAAAATGCCTTTGTTAGGAGTTTGTTATGGAGCTCAGTATTTATCTCAGTTTTATGGGGGTGAGGTTCAGCCTTCAAAAACACGAGAGTACGGGCGTGCCAACCTTGAGTTTGTAGATAATAACAGTGAGCTATTAACTGGTGTTAGTCATCATTCACAGGTTTGGATGTCGCATGGTGATACTATTGTTAATCTTCCTGAAGGTTATAATATCATTGCCAGCACTAAAGATGTAAAGGTAGCTGCTTATAAAATAGAAAGCGAACAAACCTTTGGTATGCAATTTCACCCGGAGGTATACCATAGTACTGAAGGGACTCAGATATTAAAGAACTTTGTAGTTGGGGTTTGTGGTTGCAATCAGGATTGGACACCAGATTCATTTGTTGAGTCGACGGTTGCTGATTTGAAAGCAAAGTTAGGCAATGACAAGGTAGTACTTGGTTTATCAGGTGGTGTTGATAGTACTGTAGCCGGGGTGTTGCTTCACAAGGCAATTGGGAAGAACCTCACTTGTATTTTTGTTGATAATGGCCTTCTTCGTAAGAATGAGTTTGAGGCGGTGTTGGATTCATACAAGCACATGGGCTTAAACGTAATAGGTGTTGATGCAAAACAAGAATTCTTAGGTGAATTAGATGGTGTATCAGATCCTGAAACAAAGCGTAAGATAATTGGTCGTGTGTTTATTGAAGTATTTGATGCTGAGGCACACAAGATACAGGATGTGAAATGGTTAGCTCAAGGAACAATTTATCCTGATGTAATTGAATCAGTATCGGTTAACGGGCCATCGGCAACCATTAAATCGCACCACAATGTGGGTGGCTTACCAGAAGAAATGAACCTGAAGGTTGTTGAGCCATTGAATTTGTTGTTTAAAGATGAGGTTCGTCGTGTTGGTCGTGCCATGGGTATTGACGAAAACTTATTAGGTCGTCATCCATTCCCTGGACCAGGTTTAGCAATTCGTATCTTAGGTGATATTACGGCCGAAAAAGTAGCTTTATTGCAAGAGGTTGATCATATCTTTATTCAGGGCCTAAAAGATAATAATCTTTATGACCAGGTTTGGCAGGCAGGTGCTATGTTATTACCAGTGCAATCGGTTGGTGTAATGGGCGATGAGCGTACTTATGAAAAAGTTGTGGCCTTAAGAGCAGTAACTTCAACTGATGGGATGACAGCAGACTGGGTTCACTTGCCATATGATTTCCTGGCTCGTGTATCAAATGATATTATTAATAAAGTTAAAGGTGTTAACCGGGTTGTTTATGATATCAGCTCAAAACCACCGGCGACTATTGAGTGGGAATAATTAAAGTCTTCATTTTATAAAAAATATAAGGCCGGAGGAACTTTTTCTTTCCGGCCTTTGTTTATCTTTATAGTTCAAGTCACATTTATGGCTAATAGTATTTTACTTCCTGCTATTTGAATTGCATGAGAACATAACTAAAACGGAGAAGATGGGATTTAAGAAGAGTTTGATTTTAAGCGTTGCATTTATGCTAGGTGCATTGATTACCAGTGCACAGGTCTATGATAAAAATATTCAGAAATTACAATTGACTTATCAGTTGGTTAATTCCTTATATGTTGATTCTGTTGATAATGAGGGGCTTGTTGAGGAGGCGATTGTTGGTATGCTGAAAAGCCTTGACCCACACTCTGTATATATATCGGCCGATGAAGTAGCTGCTATGAACGAGCCTTTGGATGGCAGTTTTGAAGGAGTTGGTATTCAGTTTAATATTTTAGACGATACACTAATGGTTGTTAATCCTGTTATAGGCGGACCATCAGAGAAGGTTGGTATACGTGCAGGAGATCGTATTGTAGGTATCGATGGTGAAAATGTAGCAGGAATCGGTATTAAAAATAGTGATGTATTTAAATACCTGAGAGGAAAAAAGGGAACAAAGGTCAACCTGAGTGTTCTTCGACGGGGAGCCAAAGATGAGCTTAAGTTTATTGTAACTCGCGATAAAATTCCATTATACAGTGTAGAAGCTGCTTATATGGCAACCCCCAAAACAGCTTATATTAAGATTTCACGTTTTGCTCTTAATACGCATGATGAATTTGTGGAGGCGCTTGAAAAGCTTGAAAAGGAAGAATATGAAAACCTGATTCTTGATTTGCGGGGTAATGGAGGCGGATATTTGAAAGCGGCTATCGATATTGCAGATGAATTATTGGATAAAGACAAGTTACTGGTTTATACGGAAGGCCTGAATAGTGAACGTCGTAATCATCATGCAAGTAAAAAGGGAATGTTTGAAAAAGGAAACCTGGTCGTTTTGATTGATGAAGGATCGGCTTCAGCAAGCGAAATAGTGTCTGGTGCTGTCCAGGATTGGGACAGAGGCCTTGTATTGGGACGTCGCAGTTTTGGGAAAGGTTTGGTACAGCGCCCGTTTGACTTTCCTGATGGATCTATGATTCGTTTAACCATAGCAGAATATTATACGCCTGCCGGACGCTGTATTCAAAAAGACTATACCAACGGGGTTGATGCCTATCACAATGAATTAGGAGAGCGATATTTGCATGGTGAACTTTCAAATGCTGACAGCATTCATTTTGACGAGGCGCTGGAATATAAAACAAAAGTATCAGGTCGAACTGTTTATGGTGGCGGAGGTATTATGCCAGATGTTTTTATAGCTGTTGACACTACTATGTATTCTGATTATTATCGTGATTTAGTGGCGAGTGGTGCGGTTAATCGTTTGATACTAAATTATGTAGATGAAAGACGCAGTGAGCTTGAAAACCATTATCAAGATTATAGAACATTTAATAAGGAATTCGCAATTTCGGATGAAATTATGGAGCTGCTGATCAGTGAAGGAATAAATGAGGATATTAAGGAAAATAGAGAAGAACTGGAAATTTCCCGACCATTGATTGAGGCACAGTTAAAAGCTCTGATTGCTCGTGATCTGTTTTCATCTTCAGAATATTTTCAATCAATCAATCCTATTTCGGAAACGTATAACAAGGCTATTGAAATTGTTGAATCTAAACGAGATTATTCACAATTCCTGAAATAAACATTAATTACCTCACCAAATTATATGTATTTGAATGATAGATTTTATTTATCGTTATGGATTTGAGGTGGCTGGAACCGTTGCTTCATTGATTTATTTATTTTATTCAATACGTGAAAAAGCCTGGCTGTGGCCTTGGGGAATTGTTGCTTCAGTTGTTTCGCTTATTGTATTTTACCAGTCAGCGTTATATGCCGATATGGGTTTACAGTTTTACTATGTGATTATTAGCATTTATGGATGGTGGTACTGGTTAAGCGGGGAAACGAAAGAGGAAGTGTCAGTACCAATAAAGGGACTTAGATGGCAGTTATTGCTTAAGTTAATTGCTGTTGGAGGACTCATTTACTTTGTTTTGCTAGCTGCTCTATTAAATATTCCGGCAATGGTAGATATTGCCAGTTCTGATTTACCGTATCTGGACTCATTAACAACAGCCGCATCTATTGTTGCAACCTGGCTTTTAGCACGTAAATATATTCACCACTGGGTGTTTTGGGTGGGGATAAATACACTTTCGATGGGTATGTATGCTTATAAGGGTTTATATTTTTATAGCTTTCTATTCCTTGTCTATAGTGTTGGTGCTGTTGTAGGGTACGTCGAGTGGAAACGAATAATGGTTCAGAATGCAGAATAAGAATCCTAAAATTATTGTTTTTACAGGACCGGAATCAACTGCCAAGTCGACTTTGTCGAAAAGGGTTAGTGAACAGTTTAATGTTCATTGTGAAAAGGAATATGCAAGGGATTATGTGGCTGGGTTGAATCGTCCTTATACCTATGATGATGTAGAGATAATTGCACAGCATCAGGTTAACTCTTACAGAAAAGCTTGTGAGTTAAAACATTCTTTTATTGTTTTTGATACCTTCCTGATTATTACGAAAGTGTGGTTCGAAGAAGTTTATAACAAAGTTCCGGAGTGGTTTGAAAAGTTCCTGGATGAAGTAAATATAGATCTGCATTTATTATGTTATCCTGATATCGAATGGATTGCTGATGGTGTCAGAGAGAATAAAAATAAACGAATGTATTTATTCGAACGGTATGAACACGAGCTTAAAAAGTATAATTTTAATTACAAGATAGTTAGTGGGAGAGGCGATGAACGCTACCAACAAGCAATGAACCATATTAACCAAATAGTATAAATTATGACCTCTGATCATTTTTCAATAGTTAAACAGGCAATAGATGAACTTTCAAAGGAAAACAGCTATAAAAGTGTTTGCCATCCAACGTTTAAAGATCACAAAATGCCTTCTATTATGGCATTGGAGCAAATTGTCAGTTTATCACGAGAAATAATTTTTCCGGGTTATTATGGGAACAGTTCCATAAGACCCGACAGTGTTAGTTACTATATAGGTGTTAATACCGAAAAGCTATATAGTTTACTGGTAGAACAGATATTTGCAGGACTTTGCTTTATGTGTGATAAACCGGAGGGCTTTGATCTGGGTGAGCGCAAGAGTTTAGCCCATGATTATGCAAGTCAGTTTATTAGTGAGCTGCCAGAAATACGGCGTGTGTTGGCAACAGATGTTGAGGCGGCATTTCTAGGTGATCCGGCAGCCCAAAGTAAGGGGGAAGTAATTTTTTGCTACCCAGCCATTAGGGCTATTACTAATTATCGTGTGGCTCATGCAATGTTAGTTATTGGAGTGCCTCTTATACCACGTATGATTAGTGAGATGGCACATTCGGAGACAGGTATTGATATCCATCCCCGCGCAACTATAGGTGAATACTTTAGTATTGATCATGGTACAGGAGTTGTTATTGGTGCAACGGCAATAATTGGTAACAATGTAAAACTGTTTCAGGGAGTGACTCTAGGTGCAAAAAGTTTTCCTTTAGATGAGAATGGTAACCCAATAAAAGGAATTCCTCGTCATCCGATAATTGAAGATAATGTTGTGATTTATGCGCAGGCAACAATATTGGGGCGGATTACTGTTGGTGCCAATTCAGTCATAGGAGGAAATGTTTGGGTGACAAACTCTGTTACTCCGAACTCAAAAATTGTACAGTTTAAACCAAGGGATTTGTTATTTACAGAAGGTGGTGGAATTTAAATTGTCAACTAAAAAGTAGTTTTAATCCGAAAATACCATTGCTTTACCAAATAGTTGTATCAATTGGGGGAAAGCTGATGTATTTAATGTAAACTTGTGCTGAAATGATGAATAGCATAATTTTTCTATATTTGTAGGCAATTAGACCATTGGGATGGCATTTGAACTTAAAAATTGGTATTTAGAGAAGAAGCAGGGAGAGGTTATTCTGGAGTATAACGGAAGTATTACACCAGAGTTAATTTCAGAGGCTCTACAATCCATTGAAAACAGTTTGAACATGAAGAATGAAAAAAATCGTGTTCGAAAGAAAGTTTACAATGTGTTTGTTGAGAGTTTGCAAAATTTATATCATCATGTTGATCTGCCACCATCAACAGCACCTGTTGAGCAAAGTAGCAATTTTGGTATTATTATTTTAAGTAAAGATGGTACCTTTTACCGTATCTCTACGGGCAATTTTGTGAAAAAGGAAAAATTAAATTATATTAAAGACCGAATTGACCAGGTAAACTCTCTGTCAGACGAAGAAGTTCGCATGCTTTACAGAGATATACTTAATAACGATGAGTTTTCAGAAAAAGGAGGGGGAGGCCTTGGAATGCTCGATATCGTTAGGAAAACAGGCAATAAATTAGAATATTATTTTTATCAATTTGATGATGAATACATCTTTTTCTCGCTAGATGTATACATTAGTTAACCGTATAGCTACCAGTATGGAAACAATAATTCGTGAAGGAAGTCCAAAAACACCATTTGTAAGACTGGATGGGGAAAACGGAGTGGTTGAAATTAAGGGCCGTTCTATTCCTGAAAATTCTGTTGAGTTTTACAAGCCTATCATTGATTGGCTTGAGAAGTTTGGTGATACACCTTCTGAAGAAACCAACGTCAACATCCAATTAGAGTATTTTAATACAAGTTCATCTAAATGTATTTTAGATATTTTTAAGCGTCTCGAACTTATTCATAAAAAAGGTAATCCGGTTGAAATAAACTGGTATTATGAGGAAGATGATGAAGATATGTTTGAAGCAGGAGAAGATTATCAATCGATAATTAATATCCCTTTTAAAATGATTGAAATGGAGGAGTAGAATTCTTCCTTAAGAAATAGCTAAAAAGCTGGTAAGTTTTAATTCTTATCAGCTTTTTTTTCTGTCTTTTATATACCAGTTCATCAGCGTGCGTAGTCTTAAGAGGTTGGGCAGGGCTCTGAAATAAAGAGCAATGAACAGGAGTATATTGATAAACCAAATAACAATGGTGTTGGCGTAGAAAGTGCCAATTTGGATTGTATTTACCTTCTTGGCGGGTGCAAGAAAATGAGCTTTTATGAATGGTGATTCAGGATCCTGATAAATGGGATCAAGCTTTTGCCATAAGGCTCCGTTATATTCAATAATTTTATTTGAAAAGAAATTGTTTGAATTGGTTACAAAGCGCTCAAGATCACTATTGTGGTGTTTGTTTTTAGTGTTGATGTATGATAATCTGCCTTCTTCTGTTTTTGTTAACTCTTTAACCTTTTCATCCAGTTTTATATCAGCCTGATTAAATAAGGTTTTATAATACTCTTTAAGTTGAGTTATATATTGACTAACTGAATCTATCTCATCTGAGCTTGAGTCAGTTGAAATGAGGTAAGGTTTATTAATACGTGCAGGATATAGCTTATAATGCTTCTCCAGTTCTTTATTTAAAAGCCTGACAGAGTAATTGAGCTTTTCCTTGTCGGTTGGCTCATTAGACTGAGTGTAAGTTTTAACCTTTGAAAGGTGACTATTAAGAGCCGGCACCCAAAACTCTTTTCTGTATTTGGCCTGGCTCTTTAATTTTTGGTAGCTGTAAAACTGCTTATCAAAGTCATTATCCATAAATTGCGCAACAGCCAATGCCTCAAATGCCCATCTGGCTGTAATTATTTCACCATAAAAAGGTATCTTCTCTGGACTTGAGATGGCCGGATTTAAGCGATCAAAGCTTATGAATACTCCGCTTAAGATCAATTGAGGAATTATAAGAAATGGTATAATGATATATATATTGACTGTTTTTTTGAAGGTATCAGAAATGTTAAGGCCAAGTATATTGGCAAATACAGAACAGCTGAATAAAATTAGCCAGTAATGAAAGAACATTCCATTCAGCTCAATTATATAATTGCCTATCAGGACAAATAGGGCAGACTGAATCGCTGAAAGACCTGAAAGAATGAATAGTTTTGAAAATAAGTAACTTAATCGACTTAGATTCAGGAAAGACTCTCGCTTTTGGATCTTCCGGTCACTTATAATTTCTTCAGCACTGACAGTTAAGCCAACGAATAGAGCTATTATCACCGACATAATGATGTAAACGGTAATATTAGGATTTTTAGCAAAGCTATATACGGAGTCCGTGGCATTATCAACATCATAATAGCGGATAATTGAAGCCAGTAAAGGTGCTAAAACCGGAGTTTCAAGCAGATTTATTAATAAATACTGCCGGTTTGATAGTTTAGAGGCAATATCGCGCTTCATAAAAATAAATAGCTGCTTCAGTCGGTTTGGTATCTGAAAACTAATTTTTGGTAACGTAGTTCTTTCAGGAACCGGTGGGTCATTCGACTCCCAGCCCTCATGAAACAAATCGTACCACTCTTTAGGATCAACGCGCCGTGTTTGGGTAAAATTGCCATACTCATCCAGTATTTGTGAATTGACAATATTGAGAATTTGCTCCACATTCACATTACCACATGTTGGGCATTCGCTTTCATCTCTATTGGCGTGATTAATACATGCTTTGAAATAATTTACACTTTCTACCGGATCTCCATTATAAATCAAATAACCACCGGTATCCAGTACGAGTAGCTGATTGAACATTTTAAATATATCAGACGATGGTTGGTGAATAACCACAAAAACCAATTTTCCTCTGATCGATAATTCTTTTAATAAATCTATAATATTGTCCGAATCTCTGGATGAGAGTCCTGAAGTGGGTTCGTCCAGAAATAATATGGATGGTTCACGAATAAGCTCTAAAGCAATGTTAAGTCGTTTCCGTTGCCCGCCACTAATTTTCTTATTAAGTGGGCTGCCAACTTTCATAAAGCGGATTTCGTAAAGCCCCAATGAGCTAAGCAGCTTAAGTACTTTTCGTTTTATCTGGTATTCATGG
This sequence comes from Bacteroidales bacterium, assembly GCA_022361295.1. Taxonomy (GTDB): domain Bacteria; phylum Bacteroidota; class Bacteroidia; order Bacteroidales; family Marinilabiliaceae; genus Carboxylicivirga. The sequence goes on along the minus strand of JAKSBD010000036.1, from coordinate 4,095 downwards.
AGGTTGTCAAAACAAAGTTTGGCATTGTAATACAAGTTTTGATACACGGTTAAATCTTCCATCAGAAGATCATCCTGTGCTACATATCCTATCAATCCTTTTGCCTGATCAAGATTTTCGTGAACATCTATTTCGTTCAGGTAAACATGGCCTTTTGTTGGAGTTTCAATCCCACTTAGTACGTTAACGAGTGTACTTTTTCCTGCACCGCTGGATCCCATAATGCCAACAAGTTTTCCTGACTTGGAGGCAAATGATGTATCTTGAAGTCCAATAGCTTTTTTGCTAAAGTGATACTCCACATTTATGCACCTGAAATCAACAGCATTATCCGTATTGTCACCAATAAACTGTCCGAAAATATCACTGTAAAAAATAGTGTCAATCAGTTTATTTCGTAAAGAACTTCCTGGGTTGAGTATCTGAACGCGACCTTCATTAATTAGCTGGCCATTCATACTTAAATCTATATTGCCTCTAAAACGAAAGGCAAACAGATTTACTGATTTAAGGTGGACAACACGTAATTCTCCTTTGAGGTTATCCCAATATAAATGCCTGAAGGGAGTATCCTTATGGTATGTTTTATTATCTACTATTAAAACATTCCTGGAACCGGGTAAGTCAGAAAATGAGCTTGTTATAAAAGTATTTAATAAGCGGTATTCTTCTTCTGGAATATTAAAGGTTTGTGCGACAGTTTCAATAAACTCCCGTTCAAATTCGCTCATGCCAATGTCAATGTTCAGGAACTCGGTTAATTGAATCAGAACTATTAACTTTTGGTAATAGGTAAGAGCTTCATTTATTTCGGTAGCAATTTTCAGGACTTTTACAGAACTGGCCGAGTGTCGTTTCCTAAATTTACCTTTATCGGATAGGCGCTGTTCATTCGCTTCATGTAAGCGATCAAAAAGCTCCAGGTATTCCTCAACTAATCTATTGTTAAGTTGTTGATTAAGAAATGATTTGACGATGAAGCGTCGCGATTTGACTTCGGTGCGGGGAAAGGCAATAAGCGCAAAAAGTTGTATAAGGGCTTTTAGTATTTCCTCGCTCATTCTATTTGGTCATATAACCTCTTTGAGGTTAGTATTTAGTTTAATTCTTGAAATGAACCGATTAGTTCATTTCTTCCAGGCTTTTAAAACCAATCATCAGCATAGCAATTCCTGAAGTTGAAATATCCGGATTTAAACGGGCTTCAACAATACACTCTACAGAACCTTCAATTTTAAAATCCCATGAATCTGCTGCATCATATTGTTCATTTGAGAAAAGCAGATTACGTTCTTTATCATAAATTGAGAATAATATATTGTTGTCCTGGTGACTGGAAGCAACTACGCGATACATGCTTCCAGAGAAGAATGTGGTATGAAACTCAGCTACTTCCGATCCGGTTAAGAACGCTCTAAAAGGTTGTCCGCTAGCCACAAATGGTGACTTGAGCTCATTGATACATTTCGTGAATAAAACGTCTTCTTGTGAATTTAATTTTAACGGAGAAATTATTGCTAAAACAGCTAATAAAAATAAAATTAACGAGCGCTTCATTTTAAATGTGATTTTATAGAGATTTAACAGGTTCAAAATTTTCAGAAAGATATTCAAAAGTTGTCAATAATAGTTGCTATGAATGAAAAAAAATAAAAAATAAAATCATTACCTGTTGATTCTATGTCCAGATATGATATAGAACTCATTCAAACAATCTCAAGATAATTACTTTTCTCATTGTTTTGTCGATATATTTTTATCAACTATGCATTCGATAACCTAAACGTATTATTTGCTGTTTAATTGTACAGGTATATAAAATAACTAAAATACATAATAATGATGAATAGAATTTACTTATTTCTATTAGTTGTTCTTTCTACAACAACTATGAATGGTCAGCTTACCATTGAAGATGTGATTCATGGTGGTAAAACCTTTTATAATTACTATCCGCGTGCGTTAAATGTTAGTTTCAAGGGAGATGCTAATCAGTTGGTTATCCAACGTCAGGATTCTGTGTTTGTGCAGTCACTTAAGTCTTATGTTGAATCGTTTGTATTTGATGTGAAGTGGCTAAATGACATTCTTGAAAAAGCTAATTATAATAAACTTAGTCGCATGCCTCGTTTGAAATGGGATTCGGCTACTGAATTTTCCTTTGTCAGGAAAGATGGTTTTTACACCATCAATCAGAGTTCAGGTGAAGTAGTACAGTATGTAGGCCGGGATGCAGACGGTGCAAATTTTGACTTAAATAAGGACATTGAAACAGTTGCATACACAATAGGTAATAACTTGTACTTAAAGAAAGCAAATGATGAAGCGGTTATGATTGCCGGAGATGAAGGTAGTGATGTTATATTTGGCCACACGGTACACCGTAACGAATTTGGCATTAATAAAGGGACTTTTTGGTCCCCTGACGGCTCAGCTATAGCCTTTTACCGTGAGGATAACTCAATGGTTAGTAATTACCCTTTAGTAAACGTAGAGGAACGTGTAGCAACGGTTGAAAACATTAAGTATCCAATGGCTGGTATGGATAGTCATCAGGTTAAAATTGGAGTCTATAATGTAACTTCTAAAGAAACTACTTACCTGAATACCGGCGAGCCGAACGATCGTTTTTTTACTAATGTTTGCTGGACTCCAGATAATAAATTTATTCTGATAGCAGAGTTGAATCGTGGACAGAATCATATGCAATTGAAAAAATATGATGCTGAGAGTGGTGAATATGTATCAACCTTGTTTGAAGAAAAAGATGAATGCTGGACGGAGCCACAAAATCCAGCATTGTTCATTCCCGGTAAAAATGGCGATTTTATATGGCAGAGTCAAAAGGATGGATTTAATCACCTTTATATCTATTCAGCCGATGGGCAATTAAAGAAACAATTGACCAGTGGTAACTGGGAGGTAACAAAAGTGATGGGCTTTGATAAATCTAATAAGTATATTTTTATAGAGTCCACTAAAGAGGAGGCTATAGAACGTCATGCTTATAAAGTGAGTCTTGCATCAGGAAAAACGACCCGTGTAACTAACGAAGCAGGTGTACATAGTGTAAAAATAAGTAGCGATGGACGTTATGCTTTAACAACATTTTCATCTTTAAATGTCCCTTCTGTAACTAATCTGAACGATACGCGTGGAAGAAAAATAAGAACTTTACAAGTGGTTGAAAATCCATACAATGGCATTGAAACCGGAAAGGTCGAGTTGTTGAAGTTGAAAACAAAAGACGGTCAGTTTGACTTGAATGCGCGCATGGTGTTACCGGTTAATTTTGATGAAACAAAAAAATATCCGGTGATTGTATATGTTTATGGAGGGCCTCACTCACAGATGGTTCAAAATCGTTGGTTAGGAGGTGCAAGGGGCTGGCAGTTATTTATGGCTCAAAAAGGCTATATAGCTTTTACATTAGACAATCGAGGTACTGCATATAGGGGAAAAGACTTCGAACAGGCTATCCACCGTCAACTCGGTCAGCCTGAAGTTGAAGATCAAATGCAGGGCATTGAATACCTGAAGTCATTGCCTTATGTTGATGCTGAGCGTATTGGTGTTCATGGATGGAGTTATGGCGGTTTTATGACAATTTCAATGATGACACAGCATCCTGATGTTTTCAAAGTAGGTGCTGCTGGAGGACCTGTTATAGACTGGAAATATTATGAAATAATGTATGGTGAACGTTATATGGATACACCTGAGGAAAATCCGAAAGGGTATGCACAAGCGAATTTAAATACTAAGGTAACAGACCTTAAAGGGCGCTTACTGGTAATACACGGAGCCATTGACCCTGTAGTGGTTTGGCAACACAGTCTTACTTTTGCGCGCGAATGCGTTAAAAATCGCGTTCAAATTGACTATTTTGCTTATCCCCGTCATGAGCATAATGTAAGGGGAAAAGATCGAATTCATTTGATGGAAAAGGTTACAAGATATTTTGATGACTTCTTATAGAAGTCATATCATTAATGAAAATGAAGCCTGGTAAGTATAATCTTATCAGGCTTTTTGGGTTTAAGAGGCTGGATCTAAGCAACTTGTAAATCAGTTCTGAAACCATTAAGAATACTT
>JAKSBD010000640.1 GCA_022361295.1 Bacteroidales bacterium | reverse complement strand
CTAAAGCTTTAAAGCGCCTGTGTGTAACAAGTATTTGCCCTAAAAAAACAGCACACATAATACCTGATATCAAGCTACTTACAACGCCAGGCTAAAAGGATCAGTAGGAATCAACACCAAAAATTGATTTGAAATACGCATTGTACTCACTGGAGTAAGAGTATGTTAAGCGGTCTGTACGATGGGGCGTTTTTGTAATATTTACCGGAGAGGTAAAATTGATGAAGGCCTTCCCATCACGAATTAGTTTGACATGAATGGCTTCAAAAAACATGGGCAATTTAGTTACCTGCAAACCTTTTTGAATGATTCCCAAATGGTTTCCGCCAACGATCAATTGGGCTGGTCTGTCTAATATGGTCACAACTTCAATGTAATCTTCATTGAGCTTACTATCACCGCGGGTTACCTTACATTCAATATTATATTTCGGTTCGGTCGATTCCGGATATTTCTTATAGAAAACAGTTGCCGACTCTTCCAGGTCAAAAGGCTTATCACCACACTGCCATATTTGTTTGTAATAGTGTAGAAGCACACTAAAACCAAAATTGTGTGTGAATTCAGGTGCGAGGTGCTGCCCTTCAGGAAAATCATTCCAGGTGGTGAAGTTAATAAGGCTGGCATCGGTATCTATTGCCCACTGATTTAATCCGCGAAAAACCTCTGATAACCCCATTTTATGTACGTGCTTACACACCTTGTCAGCCCCTAGCTTTACAATTTCGGCATTATTAAGTATCAGCTGCTTATTCGTCTTCCTATATACTTTTGATGTATAAAAATCAGGATATACGGTTTGTGTGTAATCTCTGTTTTCAAGGTGGCATTTTGTTGCTACCGCCTTCCATTCTGCCTCCTTTTCCAAAACAGATGTCCAGCCACAAACGGCCGGAAAATACTGTAATACATTATCAACAAACTCCTTTTTTTCAGGCCACCGTAAATGGTAATTATAGGCAATTTCAATATCAGCCTCTGCCGCCAGTTTATTGTATGCGATGGCTACGTTTTTAATGTATTCAGGCTGTAGGTGAACCTCCCAGTGTTTTCCCTTTAAGTCATCAATAATACCATCGGCCACCCAGGTATAAAAAACATACCGGCCATCGGGTGTTTTCAGCCAATTGTCAGATTGACCATAGCTTTTCATCAAATCTTTAACACCACGGGCCCAACGACTAATCTTCTCCTTTTCAACACCATGTTTGGGATTACACAGGCACAGCGTCATCTTAAAATCAATACTTTTTTGCTCTGCCACTTTAAAAAAAGCCTTGATGATTGCATTGTACTTCTTCATCGCTGCATCATTTTTAAAGCCGGGATAAAAGAAATGGAAGCCGTCAACTCCCAGTTTTAGTGCCGTTTGCATTTCAAATTCAGCGGCTTGCTCCAATGATAAATCCTGCTTTAGCAGTGATGTGTAAGGTGCTGTTTGCGATACTCCTCCTAAGGTCTTGGAAGCACCATTAGGGTCAAACCAGGTTAAATCGTAAGAACTGCTTATTTTATCATCTATTTTTGCCGGTACTATATTTGTCATATAGTGGGCAATAACCAGCTTTTTATCGGTCAATGGTAAATCAAGAATGCTGTCAGGTACCAGAAAGTCATTTTGTTTCCGACTATCCTGCGCATTTAACAAACTAACACTAAAGAATAAGATTATAACTATCTGATACCTGAACATTGACTCTTATTTTACAAATTCACCAAATGGACGCTGGGCATTGGCTTTTCTCAGCTCTTTCTCCAATAATAATTTCATTTCGCCGGCTAACTTTTCATCAGCCTCAAAAATATTTTCTTGTTCCTCTTTATCAACAGGGTAAGCATACAACTGATTACGCACCCGGTAGTTAGGGTAAGCATGCTCAGCTTTTTTCGATAGTTGCTTGTGCAAAAAGTAATAAGGTTCAGCTATGCGTTCTTTTTTATATCCACGAAAATCTTCTCCTCGTGCAATCTGAGCTTCTATGTCAGCAGGATAGCGAACCGCTATATACTTATAGTCATTCGTTTTAACTCCGCAGGCATAGCCCATTTTCATTAAAAGAGCATCTCGTGTGGCATCCGTTTTTCCCTGAAGAACACTGTTAAAACTAACTCCGTTCATACTCATCTGCTCAGGCACTTTAGCTCCGCAGGCCTCCAGTAATGTAGGTGCAAAATCTACACTCCCTATAAGGTGGGTATAGTCACGGGCTTCTTTTATCTGTGCAGGCCACTGAACCAGAAGCGGCACGTGTACACCATTTTCGTACAGAGTGGTTTTACCATGATTCTTCTTCCCATGGTCGGATGTGTAAATGATAATGGTATTTTCGTACTGACCGGTTTCTTTTAGCTTACTGATGATGCGCCCAACAGAATCGTCCCACCAGCGGGCAGTCGGTGATGTGGCCAGCTCATCTGAACAGACTTCCTTTTTGAACTTCTGTCGTCGTTCTCTTTTTGCCACTGCGCCTTCTTCAATAACACCGGCTCCGGTCAATGCGGGGTCAGCATCCAGTGATACAACATATTCACCTTTTACCTTACGCTCGGGTGCAGGACCATGAGGATAAGTGGTTGAAACAAACAGAAAGAACGGATTCTTTTCACCTTTCTGCTGTTCAATAAATTGAACAGATGCATCGGCCGTCCATTCAACATTATGAACATTCATGTAATCGTTGAATAACTCTCTGAGGTTAGCTGAATAAACACCATTGACATAGTCGAAACCGTACTGCTTAATTGCGTTACACCACCAGTCGTGGTTGTGTTTCATTTTTTTACT
>JAKSBD010000037.1 GCA_022361295.1 Bacteroidales bacterium | reverse complement strand
TTTTTCTTTAGTAACTGAAACTGATAAATATTTCGTATTACGTCATTATGATTAGAGTTCAAAATACATTCTCCCAGGAATTCATTGGCACTAATATACCCTTCCACCAGATCCTGAAACTGGTTGGAATAAATAATGTTACTCTGATGCAAAAGCAATTGATGAAGTTTGCTAAAATTACCAAACTTGTTAATACATATGGCTGTTTGATTGGCCAACAGTGCATTTTCATCGTTACCACTACATATTAGTCGAAGGGTTAATTTCGCTTTACCTGTTTCTATATACTCTTTCTCCAGCTGTGGATACACCTGTTTAAAGAACTTTTTACAATAGGCACAGTTATAATCAAAAAACAAAATAATATTCTTTTGTGCTTTATGATCACCAAGCACAATATCACTTTCTAATTTATCATTAAGCTCATCAATGAGTTTTGCATTATTATAGTTCTTTAAAGCACAAATACCAGCAACAATAAGAGCCAAACAAGCTACCCCAATTAACGAAAATCGTCTTCTTTTAACTCCATTACTCATAATCAACTACACCTGTATTATACTTTACAATTAATGGATGAAATTCTAATTCAGCAAATGCTTCTTTCACATAAATTAAACTCTTCATCTTTTTTCTCATCTGAGAATCCTTTCCTTCTAACGAACTCTTAACAGTTTTACCATCTTCTATTTTATACACTGCAAACAAAGATGTTAGTCCTTTAGTACCACCATAATCATCCTGCTTCCCTTCTTTTGACTGCTTACGTTCCAGCCGGTTAGTTTTTCCTTTTCGAAGAATTTCCTTTAGGTAAAAACGAATATGGTATTGGCAATCCAAATCAAACTCCTGTTTACCAAATAGGCTTATATCAAATGTGTTTGTTTTTATATTTGTCAATGGGGCATATATCGAACCTCCCGTTACAAATAGCTTGGTGTTTAATGTTTTAAACTGCAAGTCATCCAGACCATCTATATTATAATCCTCTCCCATCTCTTTAGTAATTGGATAGTCTTTTAATCGTCCATCTTCTAATGTTAGATTGGCCTTTAATTTAACTTTTCCAATATCTATTGAATCACCTGCAAATATAAATTGTCCGCTCAAGCTATCTGTAGTAAGAATACCACTCAACTGCTCATGACTGATATACACTTCATCGCTATAATCCATAAAGTCGTCAAAGTCATATAACAACTGGTTGATATCGAGCCCCTGAGTACTGTTTTTGAAGTTAATCTTCATGACTTCATCAGGCTGCATTTCCACTCTAACTGAGCTATTCATCTGCCCTTTAAAAGCATCAAGCTTTATTTGATCGGCTATATACAAGCTGTCTGATACGTTATATAAGGCACTTAAATTCTCAAGCAGGGCATTGCCATACCAGAAGCTTTTGGCTGTTACCTTACCTTTGGCTGCAAAATGATAACGGGAAGGCTCTGACTCTTTTTCCTCATCCTGTATTTCTGTCTCTTCTGTTTCTTCCACAACCATAAATGGTTCAAACATGACATAGTCGATATCACCTAAATTAATATAGCCTTCGGCCATAATGGTATCGGACTGATTTAACCAGTAGGCTGAGTAAATATTTTTCACAAAAGTAGAGTCTGCATCAAATTCTATTCCGTTAAAGTCACCTGATATACCATCCACATTGATGGAATCAGACTGTAAGCCCAACTTCCCTCCTAAATGACTTATGGTAACGGGATAACTTTCCATTTCAACACCAACATTATTTAGCTGTGCGTTTAAACTACTTTGGGTAAACAGGGTTTCCATCATATTATCGGCTATAGAATCTAAATGCAGTTGACCACCTGTTTTGACAGATGCACTAACATACCCAGTCATTGATTTTATAATCGAATCGGGTACAAAAACCATCAACTCATTTAGGTTAAACATGGCATCAGCATCCAGTTTATATACCGGATAATCGGGATTCTTAAAGCTGGCTTGTCCCTTTAACCAACTATGATCTGTAGCAATATCAAAATTAGAGATATTAACACCTAATGTGTTTAACTGCGTTAGTTGCCCCTCGTAATCAGCATAAATATTAGCCCTGGTTAGATTCAAACCATAATCTGGTAAGATCATTGAAAGGCTGTCAATTTGAAATCCTTGCTTCTTAGAGGCCAACTGACCGTTCACATCATTAATTGTTATGAGGGAATCTATTTTAACACCCACATCTGCCAATTGCATGTTTAGCTTTGTTCTGCCCAATACATAATCAGCAAACTGCACGTTAAACTCATTGGGCATAACACCATAGGTTGAAGCATTCAGCATAACTTTACCGCTGAGGTCATCAATAAGTGAATCGGGTAAATGCTGAAAAATATCATCCAAATCGAGCTGCAGATCTGCTCTAGCTCTATAGCTTATTTTATTAAGGTTATTAATACTACCACTTACGAAGCCATAGCTTGCGCCTGCCCTGAATGCAAGTGTATCTATATCCACGCTGGTTGTTTGCTCATTCATTAACTCACCATTGCTATAGGTTCCAGCGAACCTAATTTGATTAACAAGCGGATAATCACCCACAGCAATACTTCCTTCCGCAAGTTGTAAGCTGGCATCAATCCTTGGCATAATACTGTCGTTGTATATGCCTTTTATATCAGCCTGCAAACTTGCTAAACCTGATACATAACGCACATCATAGTTGCTCATTAAAGTATCCGGAATGTATTTGCTCAGTTCTCTGATATCAAATTGTGAGGATGAAATACTTACATCTGTATAGATATCATCGCCCAAGGAAATTTCTCCACTGGCCTTTAAGTTAGCTCCGTCTGTTTCAATATAACAATCGGTAAGTGTTACCTTCTCATTAAAATAAGTCACATCCAGTTCTACCTTTATCTCCTCCATCAAATGCAACTTGCTTTGTGGATACTTGCACTGATTAGCCCTTAAGGCACCATCAAAGGCTATCTTTTGATTATAATCATCGATGTAAACACTTGTCAGTCCCTGGTCGATGTATAAGCAGGCATTAATATCATTGGGAATATCGGTAAAGGAGAAAAATATATTATTCAGTTCCAGGTGTTTTAATGACAAATATAGTTGGTTACTTGTGGAATCTTCCGGTTGTTCTTCATCGGGCACACCTAGAAAAGCATCAAAGTTGGTTTTTCCTGCACTATCAATCTTATAATTGAGCCAGCCGCCTTCAAGTGCTATTTCAATAATATTAAAGCGATTCTTAAATAATGGCATCAATTCTGCCGAAATATACAAACGCTCAATCTGTGTTAAGGTATCATTGGCCGTTGTTACTTCAACATTGTTAAATTCGAGAGTAACATCAGGCAAATTGGCTATTAGTGACAAATCGATGTTTTCAACAGCAATTGTTGCATCTACGCCTTCATTGATATTCCTCAATGCAATATCAGCTACCTTGTTCTCAGCTAATTCAGCAATAAGGATTAAGGCCAATACTAATCCGATAAAAACCAAAGAAAAAACAGTCAGAACTTTTCTTAATCGCTTCATATTCAATCTATCGTTACCTGGGAAGTAATCTTCTTCATTATTGTTAAAGACAAATTTATGATTTAAAGCTGGTATGAGCCTCATTAAGGCCAAAAACTTACTTTTTTTTAATAATTAGATAAAAAAGGTGCTAATTATGTTGACAGCCGTTCCTGCTTATCGTAAATTAGTTCTTGTCTCGAGGATGAGATTTCGAATTCAGTTATGGAGCCAAAAGCTGTGGCACCTCGCTATAATAAGGGTACGAGGATCCTGGTGAAAGTATTACCGTTTGCGGGATAACGAGAGATGAAACGGCTTTTAGCTCTTTTTTTGTGCCTTATTGTTTAGTATTCCTTCTTATACCAAAACCATCACCTAATGATTGATATAGTTTATTTCTTTAAAGCTTCTGCTTCTTCATAAAATATCAATGTAGCTAAGGCTATATCTTTCCCGATAATTATCTGGAATATTCATTTTAGAAACTCTAAATAATCCAATTTATTTATCCATCATTCAATAATACATTTGGTATATATTGCGAAACCTTGTCAACTCCATGGCGTATAGGATGCTCGCATTAATATCGTATATTCGTTTTAAAAATAACTTAATTCTATGTTATACTATTTATTGAGTAATGACCTCATGTGGCACAAATTCAGGCTAATTGCATTTGTTCTTGTTTATATTTCCTGCACAACCATTAATGCACAATCAGTCAGTCATTACGAAGATCCTTACTATTCCCCTTTTGAAAGATATGTTTACAAACCTGGAGCCAACTTCCACACTTCAGTCAGACAGTACAGAATGGATCAACTTAATGCAATCGTTAACACCGATTCTGTATTATATGATGGGTTAAGAGTGCCGGATGGCAAACTGAATTTTTGGAAACGAATTTTTCATGATGATTTATTAAAACTGGATAAGGACGATATAAACATTGTGGTGAACCCCATATTTGCCTTTGAGGCAGGACGGGAGAATAACGAGGGTTTAACAACCTGGAAAAATACGCGTGGCTTATTTATTAAAGGAAATATTGGCAAACACGTCTATTTCTATACCGATTTTATGGAAAACCAGGCTGTTGTTCCTAATTACATCAATCAATTTGCTCGTGAAACCAGCATGATGCCAGGTGAAGGCCAACGTAAAGATTTTGGCACCGGCGGACATGATTATGCCCAGGCCACCGGCTATATTGGCTTTAACTTTGTAAAGTACTTTAATTTGCAGGTAGGTAATGGCAAGCATTTTATTGGTGATGGACACCGCTCTCTCCTTTTATCGGATGGTGCCTTTAGTTACCCTTACGTGAAGCTGACAGCCGACTTCTGGAACATCAAGTATATGATTATGTGGAATAAGATGCTGGATTTTACTCATCCACTTAATGATAAGGTTGAGCGCTATCCAGGTAAATATGGCGTACATCAATATCTGGATTGGAATGTTAACAAACGCATGAGCATTGGCCTGTATGCAAACGTGGTATATGCCGAGCAAGATACAATCGGACACAGAGGCTTTGATATACATTATTTAAATCCGTTTGGTTTCCTCAGGCCTGTAGAATCTAACCTCGGATCGCCGGCTAATGTGACCATGGGAATTAACACACGATACATCGCAGCCGATTGGTTAACACTGTATGGTCAGTTTGTTTTGGGTGAGTTTAAGTTTGACGA
>JAKSBD010000039.1 GCA_022361295.1 Bacteroidales bacterium | reverse complement strand
TGCATCTTCCGTTTCACGAAGTTTGCGCTCCAGTTCCTTAATTTTCTGCTCTTGCAAAACCTTCTTGTATTCAAACGGAATAACTTTTACAAACTTCGGTAAGTATGTAGTCCAGTTGACAAGTACCTCCTGAGCCTTGGTACTGTTTGTATGTAACAAATGCTTGTTAAGCATAAACTGAAGCTCCTGTACATCTGCCGCATCTTCGACCGGTGTTAGATCAACCAGGCCTTTGTTGCAATAGTAATCCAGGTTACCTTCCTCATCCAATACATAAGCAATACCGCCACTCATACCTGCTGCAAAGTTTCTGCCTGTCGGTCCGATAACCACAACACGTCCTCCTGTCATGTATTCACAACAGTGGTCTCCAACACCTTCAACCACTGCATGCGCTCCTGAGTTACGAACAGCAAAACGCTCACCGGCTACACCTCTCACATAAAGGTGACCACTCGTCGCTCCATAAAGCACAGTGTTACCAATAATGATGTTATCCTCAGGTTTAAAAGTTGTTCCCTGAGGTGGCACAACGATCAATTTACCACCAGAGAGACCTTTTCCTAAATAATCATTGGCATCACCCTCCAGGCGAAAGCTGACTCCTTTTGCCAGAAAAGCCCCGAAACTCTGCCCTGCCGAACCATTGAACGTACAGTTAATCGTATTTTTAGCCAGTCCTTCTTCGCCGTATTTTTTCGATACTTCTCCAGATAACATTGCACCAACCGTACGATCAGTATTAATGATATCGCTGGCCATCCATACTTTTTGCTGGTTAATAAGTGCTGACTGTGACGCTTTTATTAAACGACGATCCAGGACCTCATCCAGTTTATGATCTTGCTCGCTTGTATTTCTGATAGGATATTTTTTTCCTTCCTCAGGGAAATACAACAAACGACTCAGATCAACGCCCTGCGACTTCCAGTTACCAACTTCGCTATTCTGTTCCATAAGATCAGTGCGGCCAATCACCTCATCTAATGATTTAAAGCCTAACTGAGCCAAATGTTCGCGCACCTCTTCAGCAATAAAATTGAAGAAGTTGACAACGTATTTATATTTACCTATGAATCGTTTTCTTAATGCTTCATCTTGAGTGGCAATACCAGCCGGACATGTGTTCAGGTGACATTTACGCATCATGACACACCCCAGAGTAACCAATGCTGATGTTGCAAAACCGTATTCCTCGGCCCCCAACAATGCCATCTTGATTACATCCAAACCTGTTTTAAGCTGACCATCGGTTTGCAACTTAACACGACCGCGCAGGTTGTTCATCACCAATGTCTGCTGTGTTTCAGACAAGCCAATTTCAACAGGAAGACCTGCATGCTTTATTGAACTTGTAGGGCTGGCTCCCGTTCCACCTTCGGTTCCGCTGATAACAATTAAGTCAGCATGCGCTTTGGCTACACCAGCAGCAACAGTTCCTACTCCATTTTCCGATACAAGCTTTACACTTACTCGCGCAGAAGGATTCGTACTTTTCAAATCGTAGATCAACTGAGCCAAATCCTCAATAGAATAGATGTCGTGGTGTGGCGGTGGAGAAATCAATGTAATACCAGGTGTCGAATTCCTCAGGCTGGCAATGATTTTATCTACCTTAAAGCCAGGCAACTGACCACCTTCACCAGGCTTTGCACCCTGAGCAATCTTAATCTGCAGCTCATCTGCGTTCGTTAAGTAATTATTGGTTACACCAAAACGACCACTGGCAATCTGCTTAATAGAACTACGCGCCGGACTTTGGAAACGTTTTGCATCCTCTCCTCCTTCACCTGTATTACTTCGGCCTCCTATTTCATTCATGGCCAAAGCCATCGCCTCATGCGCTTCTTTTGAAATTGATCCATAGGACATGGCACCGGTTACAAAGCGCTTCATAATTTCTGAAGCCGGCTCCACCTCACTAATATCAATTGGTTTTCTTTCTTTCAACTTCATCAGACCACGAATAAACAATGGTGTTTTATTATCGTGATCTACCTGACTACTATATTCTTTATACTTATTATAATCACCTTCAGAGGTAGCCCATTGCAGTAATCCAATTGTTTCCGGATTCCACCCATGCTTTTCGCCATACTTACGATAAGTGTAACCTCCCTTCGTATCGAAAGGATTGCCCTGAAAAGCTGGTTTAAAAGCCTTTTGATGATCTAAAACACTTTCTTTAGCAATTTCTTCAAGTCCCACGCCTCCAATTTTGGTCGGTGTTCCAATAAAGTATTTATTAACGACCTCTTCCGATACTCCTATAGCTTCAAAAATCTGCGCCCCATGGTATGATCGCAGAGTACTGATACCCATTTTTGACAGCACTTTCAACAAGCCTTTATCAACGGCTTTTATATAGTTTTCCCGTGCGGCAGCATAATCCATATCAATTTTGCCTTCTTTCACCATTTCATTGATGGTTGCAAAACACACATACGGATTTATTACACTTGCTCCAAAACCAAGTAATAGTGCAAAATGCATCACCTCACGTGCCTCACCTGTTTCTACAACTAAACCAACCTGCATACGCTTTTTGGTCTTAATCAAATGATGATGCGTTGCTGCAACAGCCAATAAGGAAGGAACAGGCGCATGCTTCTCGTCAATTTCACGGTCACTTAAGATGATGTAATTCATACCGTCATCTACCGCCTTTTCTGCCGCCTTGCAAATATTATCAAGCGCCTCTTCCAATCCCTTACCACCTTTATCGGCCTGAAAAGTCATCGGAATTTTAACATGGGTAAATTCCTCACGCATATAATCCTTGATCTTACCCAGGTCGGTATTAGTCATCAGCGGGCTCTCAAACTTAATTGAGCGACATTGCGATGGTTCTTCGCGAAGCAGGTTTTTTGATACAGATCCTATATAATTCGTCAAAGCCATTACCAATCCCTCACGTATTGGATCGATAGGCGGATTAGTTACCTGCGCAAATAATTGTCGGAAATATGAGAAGAACCTCTGAGGTTTCTCAGACAATACAGCTATTGGCGTATCATTACCCATCGAGCCAATTGGCTCACCGGCAGTTTTGGCCATAGGGGCGATAATTTGCTCAAAATCCTCACGGTTATAGCCAAACGCTTTTAGATACGAGTCGTATTTCTCACCCAAACCTGAAGGCACACGTTGTTGCACTTCAATTTCACGCATACGAATTCTGTTCTCTTTCAACCAATTGCCATAAGGGTGACGTTTCGACAATTGTGATTTTATCTCTTCATCAGGTATAATTACACCAAGCTGAGTATCGACCAACAATAATTTACCCGGTTTTAATCGTCCCTTCTCTTTAATATCTTCGGCAGCAAATGTTTGAACACCTACCTCTGATCCCATCACAATCATGTCATCTTTAGTAATAACATAACGCGACGGACGCAAACCGTTTCTATCCAGGGTACCACCAACATAACGACCATCAGAGAAGACAATAGAAGCAGGTCCGTCCCACGGCTCCATAATAGTTGAGTGATACTCATAGTAAGCCTTTAAACTATCCGGAATTGGGTTTTTACTATTCCATGACTCAGGAACCAGCATACTTAAGGCATGTGGCAATGAACGACCGGTTAAAAACAGAAACTCTAAAACATTATCCAGTGAAGCAGAATCGCTCATGTTAGGTGTCACAACCGGGAACAGTTTCTTTAGATCATCACCAAACAGATCTGACTCTAACAAACTTTCACGCGCCTGCATCCAAAGGCGGTTACCTTTGATGGTATTAATCTCACCATTGTGAGCCATTATACGAAATGGCTGGGCTAAATCCCACGTTGGAAATGTATTAGTACTAAAGCGTGAGTGAACCAAAGAAATAGCACTCTTTACTCTTCTGTCTTTCAGGTCCAAAAAGTACAGCCCAAGTTGTTCGGGCGTTAGCATACCTTTATATATAAATATCTTCGAAGATAAACTAGGAAGATAAAAGGCCTCTTTCTCCTTTAAATCTGATTCACGTATGGCATTTTCAGCCTGCTTTCGTGCCAGGTACAAACGACGCTCCAAAGCATCTTGTTCATAATTACCTTTTACAAATACCTGGTAAATAGCCGGCTCTGTACCTTTTGCAATTTCACCAATTACGTCACTATCAACAGGCACATCACGGTAACCAATTAACTCAAGCCCCTCGGCAACAAAATACTTATCAAGCACTTGCTGACAATAAGCGGCTTCCTTTTCATCCTGTGGCAAAAAAACCAATCCTGTACCATAACGACCGGCAGCTGGCAAATTAAATCCAAATGTTGTGAAATACTCATGAGGCACTTGCATTAATATTCCTGCACCATCTCCAGATTTATTATCCGAACTCTCGGCTCCACGGTGTGTCATGTTTGTTAGCACCTCCAAGCCTCTTACCACTATTTCATTGGATTGTGTACCTTTTATATTGGCAACAAATCCAATCCCACAATTATCTCGTTCATTTGCAGGGTCATACAACCCCTGAGGATTTGGAAATCGTTTTGTCATACTGTTTGTTTTAAGAGAAAAATCTACTGTTACTCCCCGTAAGGTTCTCGTTCTCGTTATTGGATTGGATGGACTATGTGCTTTCTTTCAATTAGAAAGCTTATAATGCTCTTTATATTATAATCCGAAAGCAAAAATAGAATTTTCATTGATATCTACCAATTAATCATGAGAAAAGCTTGACTTTTTTATGACATTTGACATGTTTTTAAAGTGTTAATTTTTAAACATCCATCACTATTTATTCACATTTTATTGATTATTTGACATTTAGAATAACATCATTTCACCCACCCTTTAATAAGCAAGCGGAAAATCAACTTTTGACATTCAATATTGAGAACAGGCCCTAAATAAAAAAAGGGGGTCCTGCTTTCAATTTGCTATTTTTCTAACCCTACCCCCTTTCAATTGAGGGGTATTTTCTTATTTTTTCTATTTTTTGATATTTAACCCCATTTAATTAGGGGGGTGAATAAAATATTTTCATATGTTTGTATCGTCAACCTACAAAAAACAGAGGGTACCATTCGAGAAAAAGCATTTTTTTAGGCCGACACCCCCCAATCAACGAGGTAGTAAAAGCAAATATTAACTATTAACCGTTATTCGATGAAAAAAATTTATTTGATTTTGGGACTTGGCCTTCTATTAACCACAGTAAAGGCACAAGATGACAACAAAGGAGGCTTTAGCGTATCAGCAGATTTAGTGTCACGTTATGTTTTCAGGGGTGTTGACTACGGTAACTCACCAGCATTTCAACCCACCATTGAATATTCGAAGGGTGGATTTTCAATTGGCGCCTGGGGTAGTTATGCCTTCGCAAGTTCATCAGCAGGAGCGGATGCATTTCAGGAAGCCGATTTATATGCCTCCTATGGATTTGACTTTGGCTTAAGCGTAGGTATAACAGACTATTATTATCCGGGTAGCAGCTGGTTTGAGCTTGAAGATGAGATCTCGAGCCATGCTATTGAATTAAACTTAGGCTATGACATTGGCAATTTTAGTCTGGCAGGTAATGTTGCATTAAACGATTCGAGGGCCGGAGCCGGAGAAGAGAACGGAGTACTATACTTCGAAGCAGGCTATGCGTTTAAAGATTTCAATGTATTTGTAGGTGGAGGAGATGGCTGGCATGTTGTAAGTGGTGAGAAAGGAGATTTTCAGGTAGTAAATATTGGTATCAGCACCGAGAAAGAAATTAAAATTACAGAAACATTCTCAATCCCAATGTTCGGCATGGTGTTCGTCAATCCTAACAGTGAACTGTATGACATTGTAGTGGGTATATCATTTTAACAAACAACTCAAACCAATCTATGATAGAAAATAAGAGCAGTCAGTCTTTTCAATTATTGTCCTAATTGACTTAAACCTTTATCGCCATCAAGGCTGCTCTTATTTCTCTTTTTCAAATGAACTAACAAGACCGGTGAGAGATCTGTACCATTCGGTTGATCATGGTCTTATCTAAAAAATATTAACGACTAACAACAAACGAAATGAAGAAAATTGAAGCCATTATTCGATTATCTCGATTTGAAGCTGTAAAAAAAGCACTAGAAGAGCAGGACATAACATTTTTCTCATACTGGGATGTACGAGGAACGGGGGTAGCAAGAGAGGGGCATTTATACAGAGGTACTCTTTATGACACCAGCATTATTGAGAGACGGATTTTATCCATCATTGTTCGCGATGAGAATATGGATAAAACCATTGAAGCAATTATCAATGCCGCCAAAACGGGTGAGATTGGCGATGGAAGAATATTCGTTTCTGATGTGGCAGACACATACCGCATTCGAACAGGTGAATCGGGACCGGAAACCCTTTACGAGAAATAAAAGAACTAAAACAAAACCTTACAAAATTTTTGAAATATGGACGCTAATAGTGCTTTAGATATATTATGGGTCTTGCTGGCCGGAATTTTGGTATTTTTTATGCAAGCTGGTTTTGCAATGGTAGAGGCAGGTTTTACCAGAGCAAAAAATGTTGGTAACATCATTATGAAGAACTTTATGGACTTTTCTGTTGGTTCATTAATGTTCTGGATTATCGGATATAGTATTATGTATGGAGGTGATGGTGCATTCTTTGGAGCCTTTGACTTCTTCTATAATGACGGAACTGATTTACACAATTTATTCTTCCAGACGGTATTTGCTGCAACAGCTGCAACAATCGTTTCAGGAGCCATGGCTGAACGTACTAAATTCAGTACATATTTAGTCTTCTCATTGATTATCACAGTGGTAATTTACCCAATCTCAGGTCACTGGGTGTGGGGAGGTGGCTGGTTAAGCACACTGGGCTTTCACGACTTTGCCGGATCTACTGTAGTACATTCTGTTGGCGGCTGGGTTGCATTGGCAGGTGCATGGACAATCGGTCCGCGTATAGGCAAATACAATGGAAAGACCAATGCCATTCCAGGACACAACATGGTATTGGGTGCATTAGGTGTATTTATTTTATGGTTAGGATGGTTTGGATTTAATCCAGGCTCACAGCTGGCCATAAGCGGCGACAATGCATATGCAGTAGCGCTTATTGTTATCACTACTAACCTGGCTGCAGCTGCCGGAGCGGTTGTTACTATGTTTGTTACCTGGTTCAGATATGGTAAACCAGATTTATCCATGACATTAAATGGTGCCTTGGCCGGACTGGTGGGTATAACAGCAGGCTGTGATATTGTGTCGCCGGCAGGAGCGATAGCAATTGGGGCAATAGCTGGTTTGGTTGTTGTATTTTCAATTGAATTTATTGACCAGAAACTTAGAGTTGATGATCCGGTAGGTGCAATCTCTGTACACGGTATTTGTGGTGCCGTCGGTACATTATTAGTTGGATTCTTTGCTACAGAAGGCGGCGTATTTTACGGTGGTGGATTCTCTCTCCTTGGTGTTCAGGCATTAGGTGTTGTATCAATTGGTGCATGGGCATTTGTATTAGGTCTAATCCTGTTCAAAGTATTGAAAGCAACTATGGGATTACGCGTTTCAGAGCAGGAAGAGCGCGAAGGATTAGATATCCATGAACACGGACAAAGCTCTTACAATTACTAGAAAGAAATTATATCAAAGGATGATGAACCATTCCATCCTTTGATACTCATAACATTAAAAATGTTGCGTTGTTTTATTTTATATTGAAAAGCAATGGCCTGCACGAACGGTGTGCAGGCCATCTTTTTATCACAATCTGAGGTGAGAAATTTGAATCAAACTAAGGTTTTTAACAACTAAAAAACTCTTCATGAATAGCTTCAATAGCCATATCTCTGTCATCTCGGGCTACCATAAAGTAACTGGCAACAGCCGATGCACCTGAAACAATCATTTGTACATTGATTTCCCTTTTGGCAAGAGACATAAACAGGCGTCCTGCCACTCCCGGGCGATCCAGTAATCCTTGCCCGACTACAGCAATAGTTGATATCTGTTCCGATGCAATTATTTCAGTAATAGCTGACAACTCTAATTCTTCAACTATTTTATATGCACGCTTAATGTCTTTCGCGGATAATAAAAGATTGATTACAATTTGCGAAGTAATAACTGATTTAATATTAATACCAGCCTTGTCCAATGCTACTGTGACTTTAGCTAAGACACCTTTTTTTAATCCAACACCAGCACCCCTGAGTTTCAATATACAGAAATCATCGCTGTAGGTAACACTCTTAACGATACAGTCACTAACAGTTTCCTCACCATGCACAACAGTGCGAGGTTCCACACTTCCATCGAACGCATCAATATTACCAATATGAATCGGAATTCCTACTTCCTTAAGTGGCTCAACAGTCCTCGGATGTAGTATACTTGCTCCAAAGTAAGACAATTCGGCGGCCTCAGTATACGACAAGTGCGTTATGCGTTGTGGTTTAGTCACCAGTTTTGGATCAGCACTCATAAAACCATCGACATCTTTCCACACATCCAATGACTCAGCATCAAGACAACGTGCCAAAGCAGCAGCTGAATAATCACTACCTCCACGTCCTAACAAGGTTACTTTCCCCTGTTCTGAAACACCATAAAAACCAGGTACAACATATACTTTATTTTCAGACAATCGATTCTGAACATTGGGAGTCGATACCTCAAAATCAACTGTCGCATTTCCAAATTCACCGTCTGTTACCAATGGCATATTCTCAGGTAAGGCCTCCTCTGCATCAATACCATTACTCTGAAGAATAGATGTCAGCACTAATGAACTTAGGCGTTCACCATAACTCAGAATAACATCCTCAACAAATTCGGGAACATCCCCAATATAGTGTATACCTGTCAGATAACGGCTCAACTCTTTAATTCGCGACTGTACAGCATTTAGTGTTTTATCCTGCCATTCCTTATCATCAAAGTTTTCAAGAATAGCTTCTTCTTTTAGTTCACGTAAAAACTGAACTAACTTTTCAATATTTGACTGATCCTGTTTCACCCCTTCCATTGACTGAATCAGGTGATTGGTGATTCCATAAAATGCCGAAACAACAATTACCATTGGCCTATTATAGGTTTTGATAACACGAACCAGCTTCTGAATATCTTCTTTCTTTTTAAGGTTAGAGCCCCCGAATTTGGCAACTACTTTTTTCATTAATGATATAATATAATGGCATACTGCCGTTAGTAATAAAAATAACTAACTGACTGATAATCAGCAAAACTTGAAGAATAATAATTATGCCCGGCCGGGCATTCGAAAGTAATAATCTTGTATCATAATTAATTGTTTAAATTCATCATCTTCCCTTAGGGAACAGGTTTTGGCACCTGCCATTTGGTGGTTGCCAGAGGTTCTCAGAGCCTGTCTCTCCCCTCTTCTTAATAAACTCAAACATCTGCAC
>JAKSBD010000185.1 GCA_022361295.1 Bacteroidales bacterium | reverse complement strand
CTGCATAGCTTATACTTCCTGAGGCATCTTCAAGTACATCTACCTTGTCACCTATTGATAACCTGTCCATGTAATCATTCCAATCAATGCTTTTACAATAGCTATAGGTATTGATAAAAAAAAGGAGGATTAATGATACAAATAGCCTGATTAATAAATTGGTAAATGCTTGCAACATCATATGTATAAGTTCCGGTAAGAAGTACACTCATGCTCCTTACACTAATAGTAATTCACAAGATAGCAAATCAGTAATATTTAAAAAATAAAGCGTGAATAAAAGTCATAAGCTAATTATCGATAAGTAATACTTTATCAACTTGTTAGGTTTAGTAAAATTTAATCAAATAATTATGCCGGGAAAGTAGTGAGTAAATTAGTAGTTAATAAACAGGTTTGTATTTGACTAACCTTTTTGTGTTAAATATAAACAATTTATAGCATATTGTTTATGAGTCTTGGAATCATTCCCGATTGGTATTTTCTGTACCTTAGCAGATATGATCCAAAACAATATAATGACAGACAAGAGACGTATTGCTGAAATAGAGCCAATTTAGCTACAGGAGTCTGTAATTTGATTTTATGGATTTCCAGAAGCGGAGATTTCCGTTTATAGCGATATCAATTGCAGCATGGACGATATATGTGTTGTGTAGAAGCAATTGTTTTGTGAAAAGTATATTAATTAAATAATTGTCAATGATGATTAACCTGTTAAGAATTCTACTCATTGGATTACTAACCATACTTACATCGTGTAATAATCAAAACGAAAGGGAAGCTAATATGAAATATACATCAGCTATTACATTCTTATATTACGAAGATTTCTCTTATGGTATAGATTTTTTCGAGAATGTATTGCAATTAGACCTGGTTATGGATCAGGGATTTGCCAGAGTATATCAGGTTAACGAAAAAGCATATTTAGGTATCGTACAAAAAAAGGATACGAGTGAGGTATCAGGTAATACTTTATTCTCATTAACCACTACCAATTTAAATGATGAGTATATAAGGGTTAAGCAATTGCAGGTTTATAAGCTGTCTGAATTAAAACACTTTGAATCCATACCTCTTAAATCTTTCTTTTTTGATGATAAAGAAGGGCACAAGTTTGAAATACAACAGTTTTTAAATGATGAAGATGTAAAAAGGTTTTAGGGTGATATAAAATACAACTATGAATAGAAGAATAGCCATTTTAAGAGGTATCAATGTTGGCGGTAAAAGAAAAATTCTGATGAATGATTTAAAGTCTTTGTGCCAACAACTGGGGTGGAAGCATGTGGAAACTTATATACAGAGCGGAAATGTAATATTTGAATCTGACTACCCTGGTGTAGAATTGGAAATGGCACTTGAACAGGCTATTAAGGAACATTATGGGTTCGATGTACCGGTTATTGTTCGCACCTCAAAAGAAATTAAAGCCCTGGCAGATAACAATCCGTTTAATGGCAAGGAAAGTGATATTACACAATTACACCTGACATTCTTAAAAGAAACACCGTCCAATGAATGTGTAAAGAAATTAAATGCTTATAATGTTCATCCCGACCGGATTCAAGTGGTTGAAAAAGATGTTTATATGCAGTGCCTGGGAAAATACCACCAATCGAAATTGACCAACAACTTTTTTGAGAAAAACCTGAAAGTGGGAGCCACCACCAGGAACTGGAAAACGGTTTTGAAATTAAAAGAACTCAGTGAATGAAACAGACATATGGTAAGCCATATCCGACATTGCACATGAAATTAATGTGATATTTGAAACAACCTAACTATAAGCGGCCTGAATAGCGATATATTCAGGCCGTTTGTTGTTTATTTACCTTTATTATTCCTTCCGTCAGTTGCCGCCATTTTCGAAAAATTATCGCACATAACGAAAAAGTATACACCATCTGCGAAAATGTTTAAGTGGCAAATGCCTTGTACGACCGATCTTTGTGTCAGTTAATCGTTTAATAGTCACAGATATGAAACGAACATGCAAATTTGATTATCCAAAATGACACACAGGATGATGATTAAATTTATTTGTGAGTTCCATGTGATCATTGAAAAATAATTTTAAACACATGAAAACAATTACAAAAACAATGATTGGTATTATGTTCATAGCAGCAAGTATCAATTTATCGGCGCAGGTAAATAATCACTTAAACGATAATACAATGGAAAACATTAAAGCAGGTAAAAACGAAGTAAGATTTAAAAGTCAGGGTGTTCAATTGGCAGGATTACTATTTACGCCGGAAGACTTTGATGCAAATAAAAAATATGCAACTGTAGTATTCTCAGGGCCTTTTAACCAGGTGAAAGAGCAGATGGGTGCTGTATATGGACATAAATTTGCCGGGAAAGGGTATGTCTTTTTATCGTTTGACCATTTAGGTTATGGTGATAGTGAAGGAGACATCAGAGACAATGAAAACGCTTTCATTAAAATGGAAAGTGTCAGAGATGCAATTAGTTATCTGAGTACTTTACCTTTTGTTGACAAATCAAAGCTTTACGGACTGGGAGGATGTGCCAGTGGCGGATACATACCGATGGTAGCAGTTACTGACAAGAGAATGGCAGCCATTGCCACAGTCAGTGGTATGATGGATAATAAGTCGAGCTACTTTGGTGTTATGACTAAAGAGCAATTGATGCCGCTGTTTGAAATGGCTAATGCAGCGCGCCAAAAAGCTTATGAAACCGGTAAAGTAGAATACTACGATGCTTTAAACATGGCCAATACCGATCCTTCAAACGAAGGTTACGATTATTATATGACTGAAAGAGCAGGTAAGCAAACTTATCCGAATTACAATCATATGGCACCTCTGTTTTTAATGGAAAACGCACCAATGACAAGCGCTACTGATTATGCTCCTTACTTGTATACACCATATATTGGTATTATTGGGGAATACACTATGCCTAAAGAAGGAGAAACACCTTTACCACTTCATACCGGACCATTAACTGTTAATTTTTATAAGGTAGCCAGTGAGCCAAAGGAACTTTACGAAGTAAAGGGTGCAACACATGTAAGTCTTTATGACATTGACAAAGATGTGGACAGGGCTGTGGTTAAAATGGATGAGTTCTTTAAGAAGTACAGCAAGTAATACTTAATATTCTGGGCAGTGATGTGGCACACCAACTGTGGGAATTATCTGAAAAGGAAACCAATTGTAAATGGAATTTGTAAAATGAAACTGACTCAATTACTAACTATTGTTTTAATAATGGGACTTATTAGTTCGTGTTCAAACGCGCAAGGAAGGCAGCGCGAAATAGATAACAGCAGTGGTGCCACAGCTCATGCTGAAGATAGTATTATTCTGGATGAGCCGGATTTGGAAAATAGCGTTACACTGATGCAGGCTCTTCAAAACAGAAGGTCAACACGCAGCTTTGCCAATGAGCCAATAAGGAAGCAGGACCTGAGCAATATGCTTTGGGCTGCTGGTGGTGTTAACCGTGATAATGGGGGCAGAACTGTTCCGCTGCTTGGCGATATTGCCATTTATGTGGCTATGTCAACGGGTGTATACCATTATCAAGCCAAAGAGCATGTATTAACGCGCATTATTTCTGAAGATATCCGTCATCAGATTTCTGAACAAGAGACAGTAAAAAAAAGCACCTCTTGTTTTTATTTATGCAATTGACGATAAATCGTTTCCCGATTTCATGTTAAAAGCCATGAAAGAGGCCCATGGAATGGATTTCTACTATGGTAACCAAACAGCCTATTCAACTCAGAATGTGTATTTGTATGCTTGCAGTAACAATATGAATGCGGTTGTTATTGGTGGTTTTAACAGGGATTTTGTAGATGAGAAACTATTGTTTGATGATAGTAAAAATGCGTATCTTATTCAGCCGGTTGGTTACAATAGTCATACAAAGTAAACAGGTGATAGCCTCAACTACAATATTTATTAATTGATTAGCATATCATGAAGGAACTGAATTTTAAGACAATTGCTCAAATGCACAACTATTTTAAGGAACCCGAACCGGAGAATCCTTTGTTTAGCATCTTACATACAAAAGTTGAAAATGCTGAGAGTTTGGTATGTGAAGAAGATACTGAACCAGTCATGCTAAGCAATCAATTCTATTCCATAAGTTTTAAGAATATCATCAAAGGAGAGATAGTGTATGGTCGTACCCAGTATGATTGTGATAAAGGTTCAATGCTTTTTATGGCGCCCGGCCAAACTATGATTGTGAAAGGAATTGTGATCAGCAAAGAATCGTGGCATATCGCTTTCCACAAAGATTACCTGAATGGTTGCGAACTCTTTGACCGGATTAAAAAGTATAATTACTTCAATTATAATGTCAACGAAGCTTTACATCTGGCTCCCAAAGAGGAGAAGGTGATGAAAACGGTGTTTGAAAATATCTATGCCGAGTACCATAACAACCAGGATGAATTCAGTAAAGAAATAATTATCTCTCATCTGGAAACACTTTTAAAATATGCAGATCGTTTTTATAAACGTCAGTTTATTAATCGTCAAACCATCAATAAAGCCCTGTTTACACGCTTTAAAGAGATATTGAATAATTACTTTGATTCGAACCGGCTCGAAGAAAAAGGTATTCCAACAGTGGATTGGCTGGCCAATCAGTTGGGTGTCAGTCATCGCTACATGAGTGATACGATAAAGTCAGAGACAGGTAAAACAGCTGTCGACCAAATCAATTTGTACCTTATTGAAGAAGCTAAGAACCTGTTGCTTAATCCCAATACCAGTATTTCGGAAACAGCTTATAAACTGGGCTTTGAATATCCGCAATATTTCTCGCGCCTGTTCAAAAAGAAGGTGGGTATGAGCCCTAAAGCATATATCGAATCTGCACCTTTGAATTAATGTTGATTTGGCGACTTGTTCGTTCGTTAAACTACTGATGCATAAAGTTTTCGTGAGTTTAGATGTCAAATTGTCAATTATCTATTAATCTATCAGCCTATTAATCTAATAACCACAATTTGGCTAAATCAATCCATAATTAGGCTACTTTTTCTTGGATGGCATTCCTCAACTTTGTTTCGTAATTTATTATCAAAAAATTAATAATTATGAAGACAGTACGATTAGGATCACAAGGTTTGATAACTCCACCAATAGGTTTAGGATGTATGGGAATGACTTCAATGTTTGGCGGTGATATATATGGACCGGCCGATGAAGCAGAAGCGATCAAAACGATACACCGATCTCTTGAACTTGGTGGAAATTTTTTAGATACGGCCGATTTATATGGTCCTTTGCTGAACGAGCAACTGGTAGGCAAAGCCATTGCAGGTAATCGCGACAAATATGTAATTGCTACTAAATTTGGCTTTGAAATAAATGATGAAGGAGCTCCAACCGGAAATATTAATGGAACAAAGGCCTATATTAAAAATGCAGTGGAGCGTTCGTTAAAAAATCTTAATACGGATTATATAGATTTATACTACCAGCATCGCCTTGATTTTAATACGCCCATTGAAGAAACGGTTGAGGCAATGGCAGAGTTGGTTAAAGAAGGTAAGATTAAATACCTCGGTCTTTCAGAGGTTTCGGCGGCAACCATTAAAAAGGCACATGCTGTTCATCCTATTACAGCCGTTCAAACAGAATATTCTCTTTTTGAGAGAAATGTAGAAGCACAGGGGATTAAATCTGCCATGGAAGAACTGGGCATTACCTTAGTTGCTTATTCGCCTTTGGGACGCGGATTCTTATCAGGGCAGTTCAAATCGCCCGATGATTTTCCTGAAAACGACTTCAGGCGTATGGTCCCTAAATTTCAGGGTGAACAGTTTTATAAGAACCTTGATTTACTCAAGGAAATACAAACCATGGCAGCCGAAAAAGAAATTACAGTTACACAGTTGGCTTTAGCATGGATTATTGCTAAAGGAGCATTGCCAATTCCGGGCACCAAGCGGGTTAAATATGTGGAGCAAAACATTGCTGCAACAAATATTGAGCTAACAAGTGACGACTTGAATCGTTTGGAAAACATTATTCCTTTAAGTGCCGAAACGGGTGATCGTTACGATGCTGGTAATATGCAAGCCATTGACCAATAGAATCAAACCGGCAGTGTGGGAATATGAAATGCCTTATCACTGCCTGTTTTTTTATTATTCACTAATTTTATCAGCCTATGATTCATTATATAAAAACCATATCCGAATTTCATGAGCTCATGCAACTGCCCAAGCCCAGGCATCCGCTCATTAGTGTCATTAACCTGCAACAAGTGGATATGACAACCAATAAGACTATTTGGGAATCATACAGGGCTAATTTTTACACTATCTCTGTTAAATCGGGTGTAACAGGCAAAATGAAATATGGGCAAAATAGATTTGACTTTGACGAAGGGGTATTAATGTGTGTTGGGCCTAACCAGGTATTATCGGTCGAAAATGTTGAAGAAATTGATATGCTTGGTTATGCATTATCAATTAGTCCGGATTTTTTACTTCATCATCCGTTGGCGAAAAAAATTAAACAGTACGATTTCTTTTCATACCAGGTTAGTGAGGCTCTTCACTTATCAGATGACGAACAGTACATTATTTTTAAGCTGTTTGAGGCCATAAAAACCGAATACGAAAACAATATGGATGGCTTTAGTCAGGAGGTGATTCTTAGTAATATAGATTTGCTACTGGTGCACATTAACCGCTATTATAACCGTCAGTTTATAACCCGAAAAAACTTCCATAATAATTTGATTTCAAGGGTAGAGGAGCTGTTGTCGGAATATTACAGTAATGAGAATCATGAAAACCTTCCTTCGGTGCAGTTTCTGGCTGATGAATTATATCTTTCGCCGGCCTATCTTTCTGATATGCTTAAGAGCTATACCGGTATTTCAGCTCAACAACACATTCATGAACATGTGATCAATAAAGCCAAAGAACTGCTAACTATAACAGATCTGTCAGTAAGTGAAATAGCTTATGAATTGGGGTTTCAGCATCCACAATCATTCACCAAACTGTTTAAGAAAAAAACTGACGTTTCACCATTGAAATTCAGACAAAGTTTTAATTGATTATTGATGTGGTAAATTGAATATTTGTCAAATTGTCGAGTTGTTAAGCTGTTGTTTGGTAAATTTTTATTAACATATTACGATCTTTAGATTTATTAAAAAAAACACAATTCTATAACAATACATAAGATAATTTTATTACTTTTAAAACGCCTTAGTTCTATTGTGCAAATTGTCCTATAAGAATGAATATATGTAATGCATATTATTAATTTCTTATATCAAATACAATGACAAAAAAAGTTTCACTTCAGAAGATGCTACCTGAAATTGTAGCACTTAGCAAAGAACAGGTTCAACTTAGTAATATTCCAATAAGTGTATATGTTCAGGAGGCGGGTAACCTGCATAAACGAGCCATGCTCGATATTGAGGAGCTATCAAAACTGGGTATGGATTCTTCACTGCCTGAACGCTTAAAAAACCTGACTGCCGCTTTATTTGAGGCCGAAATCAACTGGCAGGAGCTGCAATCTGATCGAAAAAAGGCTCTTGAACTTTGGAAAGAAAAATCGACCGTTTTTTACGATTTTCGCAAAGAACTGCTTGAACACCTCGAATTTGCTTTTCGTAAAGATGACCGCCTGCTTGAACAAATAGCAGATATTGAAGAAGGTAATTCACATGCCGATGCCATTGAAGACCTTGGACGTTTGGCGGCACTTGGCACAGCCAATGTTGAACTGGTCGAGGCTATTAATTATGACATTGCTAAGTTTGACATAGCCCGAAGCATGGCACGTGAGATGACCGATTTACTGGCTACTGCCAATGGTTACCTGTATCGCGATGATGAGCATAAGCTGATTCGCGACAAAGCCTATACTTTGCTCAAAGAAGTAGTTGATGAAATACGCGACTATGGAAGATTTGCCTTCCGCAACGATAGAGACCATGTAAAAGGCTATTCAAGTAAATATAGGCGCGAACGTTCAAGGGCTTATCGTCAGGGTCAAAACAATGAATAGATTATATTTTGAATCAGGAACTTTAGATCGGGTGGTGCTTAGGCACCTCCTTTTTTTTGTTAGGTAGCTTGATAAATATATGGTGTGACACTGCCATTTACTGCGTGACGTTGCCATTTACTGCGTGACATTGCCATTTACTGCGTGACATTGCCATTTACTGCGTGACATTGCCAGTTACTGCGTGACACTGCCATTTACTGCGCGCCATTGCCATT
>JAKSBD010000250.1 GCA_022361295.1 Bacteroidales bacterium | reverse complement strand
CAAACCAATATACTGGCACTTAATGCTGCAGTTGAAGCCTCACGTGCTGGTTCACACGGCAGAGGCTTTGCTGTAGTGGCACAAGAGGTTAAAAAACTGGCAGAGAAAACTCGCGAAGCAGCTCAGGAAATTGTTACCATGTCTAATGAAAGCCTGGAAGTTTCAACACTAACAACCGAAAGTCTTTTTAAACTAATCCCCACAGTTAAGCAAAATGCCTCATTGATTGAGGAGATTGCTCTGGCAAGCAATGAACAGTCCAATGGCATTAACCAGGTCACAACAAGTCTGCAGGAAATTAATCACATTACCCAACAAAATGCTGCAGCTTCTGAAAAGATGACGCACACGGTCAGTGAACTCAATGAACAGTCAACCAGGCTTAAAAATGTATTACAGCATTTTCAGGTAAATAATGAAGCTCAGAATTATAATTAACTTCTTCTGAATTGAAGCAAGTCTACTATTTATTGATACGAGCTCCAAATGGAGCTGGAAGCTGGAAGCTGGAAAACAGCATAAACTCATTATATTCTATTTGTCATCTAAAAAATGCCAGCACATGCCTGAGGGCCTCTACCCGACTGTTGAGTTCACTTGACAGATGATCTAATTTAGACTTTTCGGGAAGAGCAATTGACGACTTATCAGCAGTATTGTCTGATAATGTTTCTGATAATTGCCTGGACAATTTTAAGATTTCATCTACCCCAAAATTCGCGGCTTTTATGGTATGATGAATTTGATTAGACGCTCTGTCCAATTCTTTTGAAATATACCGAACCTCATTTTCTGTTTTACTCTTTATTGGAAAGAACTTGCCAGACAAACGACCTCGTGAAAGTTCTTCCAACTGCATACCGATATGGGAGAGCTGAATTTTATGCTTTTGGTAATTATTATAAAGCACTACCAGTGAAACAATCACCAAAGAACTGACAATTATAATAAGTGCAGTATCTGATAGCATACTGTCCTCGTAGTTTTTATTAAAAACATATAAATAGGTCAATACATTTATAACAATTGTAATCGCTATATATTTTAATAAAAATGCATTTCTAAACCATTTCTGAAGCAAAACGGCAACAAATGCCAAGGCGACTAATATTAATATTATCTCAATCATAATTTCAATGTTTATTGCCTGATTAAATAAATTAAACATCAATGAAGCAATTCATTGTAAGTGTATCAGACATAGGTAAAATGTATAATTAGGTGATCAATTCTCATTAATTGATACAAGATTATTTTTGAGGCTAAATAGCAATAATTGAACAGTGTTATCACAATTTGTTTTTTCTAACAGGTTTTGCCTGTGTTTATCAACTGTACGTTCTGTGATATAGAGTAAATCACTAATCTTATTCCTGTCAAAGCCCTGACACAGTAACTTTAGTACTTCCATCTCACGCTCTGAAATCATATTAATTAGCTGCTTTGAATCAAAGGTTCTTTTAAGGTTCTTTTTTGTAAGTACAGATATAATATTAGATGAAAAATAACTATTCCCTTTTATAACTGTTTCAATGGCCAATTCAATCTCATTTGCACTTAAGCTTTTTGTCAGATAGCCGTTAGCTCCAGCATCTATCATCTGTTCAATATGCTCAATTGACTCAAGCGAAGATATGGCCACCACCTTAATCTCACTATTTGATTGACGTATTGCTTTTGTTGTGTCAATACCATCTAAGACAGGCATATTTATATCCATAAAAACCAGATCAGTCTTTTCGCCTCTGACAGAATCATACAAAAATTCTTTACCATTGGAGTACAATTTCACTTCATTAACAGAAGCTACTGAAGATAAGTAATACTTTAATCCTTCACTAAACAATGGATGATCATCAACTATTGCTACTTTTAATTTCATGGCTATATACATTTAATTAATACAAGATGCTGGCAACTTTTAATTGTTACCTGCCATGAATTCTCCAAAATCTTTACCACCAGATACTGTTTCAGTTCTTCAGATGTTCATTTGGAGAAATTTAGTTCGTTACAAGCCGTTTTACACTCATTTAAGTGAGCTAAAAGTCAATAAATACGCAAAATGCGTATGAAAAATGGTTAATATACCTATATACAGTAAAGGAAAAATGTTTTTCTTTCAGCTCTCTTTATATACGTTAGGGGGGTGGCAATGAAGTATCCCCGACACTTTCTGCTACCCCCTTTTTTACTTAGGTAATTAAGTTGTTGACTGTAAAAAGAAAAAATGGAGACCAGAACTAATGAAATATCATATATAAGTAGCCTATGCTATTATACATTAAACCACTTGTTCATGATAATTATTTCCCTCATGAAGATGCATTTCAAGCGAATTTTATTTTTTAAAAGTTCAATTCAT